>NZ_JAALCR010000001.1:300000-583852 GCF_011065895.1 Paludisphaera rhizosphaerae
GCCCGAAGGACGGGACGAGACGAGTATGCGAAAGCCGCTCAGAACATCGCAGCCGTTCTGAATTCTCGCGCGGCCGACCGAAAGGTCGAATCGCTCCAGGATCGCATCCACCGCCTCGTCGCCTGGAGCCTGATCGACGGCGCGGCGAACGCCAACAAGATCCGCCGAGAGACCGGTGCCCTCCTGGCCCTGCAAAACGCCGACGGCGGCTGGCATGAGTCCGACGCACGCCCCGGCCCGAGCGCCGTCTACATCACAGGCCAGATGGTCGACGCCCTCCTGGAAGCCGGCCTCAGACCCGATCATCCGAGCGTCGCTCGCGCCTTGAAGTATCTCCTAGCAGAGCAGAAGGACTTCGGCGGATGGTTCCAGGACGGCACGAACGAGAACTTCCGCACGCCCATGCGCGAGACCCGTTACGCCGTCATGGCCCTCGCCCGGGCCTTTCCCAGAGCCCGAGAGGCGAGGCCGTCGATCCGGCTGCGAACGGATTCCCGCTCTCACACCCTCGACGATCTGGAGTCGACCTGGGACACGCCCGCCGACGAGCGAAAGGGATTGGCTGACGCGGTCATTCCCCTGCTCCGACACGATTCCCCTCTCGTCCGCGCCTCGGCGGCCTCGTGCCTCGGTCGGCTGGAGCCGAAGGAGGCCGTCGAACCGCTGGCGGCAGCTCTCGGCGACCCCTCGAAGGTCGTCCGCCGCGCGGCCGGAAGCGCACTGCGGAGGCTCGGGAACCGTGGCATCGGCGTCGCAGCGATCGGCGCGGCTCTCGACGACTCAGACCCGCGTGTGAGGAGGTCGGCGACGAGTCTGCTCACCTTTCAGACCTACGGCGTCGACGAAGCGCGGGAGCTTGCCGAGCACCTCATCCGACGCATGAGCGATTCCGATTATCTCACTCGTTTCGACGCCGCGCGAGCGCTCCGCCGCTGGTTCTACAGGACGCCGGAGACCGCCCTTCGGAAGCAGATCGTTCAGGCGTTTCTGGCACGGATGGGGGCGGAAACCGATCCGCTGCAGCGCCGCAACCTGAGCGAAAACCTCTATATCATCCTCGATGAGAACCTGGGCGGAGGCGTGAGCCTCCAGCGGAATCTTGAGGCTCTCCCCGAGTCGCTCCGCGCGACGGCTCTCGAAGCTCGCAAGCTCGTTGAACGCGACGCCCTCCTCGGCCCGATCCTGGCGGTTCTTCGCGACGGCGACGCCCTTCAACGCGACGGAGTCTTGCAGGCATTCGACGGGTCGTTCTTCCAGGGGCGAACCTACGCTCGCCAACCGGAGAACGCCGTCGATGTGGGGAACGACCGCGAGTTCGGTTTCCTCTATCAGGTTCCAGCCAGTGACATTGAAACCGCCTTCGACCCCCTCCTAACCTCGCCGCTCACCCCGCCGAATCGCCTTCGGGCTCTGCAACTCGCCAGCTTCTTCAAGCTTCCAGCGATGACCCGAGTCCCCACAATCCAGGCGACCTTCCTGCGTGCCCTCGACGACGCCGATTCCGACGTACGTGCCATCGCCCGGAGGATCGTTCGCGAGGAGCTGAGTCTCGACGGCGTCGAACTCGACGCCGAGCGCGTGAGGGAGATCGCCGATCTGGTCGATCGATCGACCCACGCTCGTTCTCCGCTCATCGCCGCGATCGGCCGCAACCCAGGGCTCGCGGGACGTCCCGAGATCACCTCGGCCCTCGCTCAGGTCGTGAAGAACGCCGAGGGATCGCCCGACCTGCTTCCAGTCCTTGACCACCTTGGACTCACCCCTCCGGAGATCTTCACCGCGATCGAGCGCGGCTGGCCGCGCTTCTCGCCGACGAACAAGTCTGACGCCCTCCGAACGGCTCTGCGCGTCAGCACATCTCCAACTGGGGATGCCACGAAGGCCCTGCTCGCTTTGCTTCGCAAGGCGTCCGCCGATCCATCGGAGGCCGTCCGCGAACTCGCCTACGACGCCCTCATCGACGAGGTCTCTCGAACCACGTCCGAAGCGGCTCCGGCCATACTCACCGCGCTTGCGGACGAGTCCCCGAGACTTCGGCGGTTAGGGTTGGCGGCGACGGCGCGCCGGGCGTCATTCTGGGATCGAGCCGACGCAATGGAACGGCTGGCTCGGCTCCTCATGGACCCCGACTCGGCTGTCCGGTTGGACGCGCTTGACGTCGTCAAGCACAACCGATTGCTCGTCCGATTCCCGGTCCTCTCCCACCGCGTCAAGGCCCTGGCCGATGATCCCGCTCTGGCCGGGAGGGTCGACGCCATGCTCCGCGCTTCGGACTTCGACCCCGAGACAATCTCCGCCGACGCGCAGCTCGATCGACCGGTCTTTCTCGATCTCGACATCTTTCGAAAAAACATCAATCCCCTCTTCTCCAAGCCGGGGCCCGATGGCCACTCCTGCGTCGACTGCCACGTCAGCCACACGATCCTCCGACTCGCAGAGCCCCGCGATGGCGGCCCGAGCGACGCCGACGTCCTCCTCAACTTCACCTCCGCCTCGAAGGTCGTCGACCTCGTCCACCCCGAGTCGAGTCTCCTGCTTCGCAAGCCTCTGAGTCCCCACTCAAAAGACGAGACCGCCCGGCCCGACGCCAACCATGTCGGCGGTCGACGCTGGGAGGGCGTCGACGATCCTGCCTATCGCGCGGTGCTCTCCTGGATCCGACGGTCCGCCGCCAGCACCGTCCCCGCCCCCCGCCCCGAACCCGAGGAGGTCATCGATCTCGCTCCCATCGTCCCCTGATTCCTGACTATTGGATCCTAAGCTCAGAACAGGCGTGAATTCGTGAGATAGCTTGACGGCACAATCTTTGTCTGGCAAAGTGATGGCCGCTTTGCATAACAAAGACACCTTGCGAGTCGTGTTTCCAGGAGGAGACTTATGGCGACGGTCGACGCGGGGAGCGGCAAGAGCGAGAACTGGGGGCAGGGGTTCCGTGAACTCGACCGGATCCTGCGGGGCGAGTCGACGCGGCTCTCCGAGTTGCGCCGGGGTGAGGTTCCGGTCGACTCCTGGATGCTGACCCGGGTGATCGTCGTGCTGGCGATGCTGCACGGCGTCTGCATGGGGACGTTTGCGGTCCTGTCGAGCAAGGGGCCGGGATTGTCCCAGGTCGTCGCGTCAATGGTGAAGGTGCCGCTGCTCTTCTATCTGACGCTGCTTGTGACGTTGCCGTCGCTCTACGTCTTCAACGCGTTGGTGGGCTCGCGGCTCACGTTCGCATCGATGTTCCGATTGCTGTCGGCGACGCTCGGGGTGAACGTGGCGGTGCTGGCCTCGATGGGGCCGATCGTGGCGTTCTTCTCAGTCTGCACGACGAGTTACCCGTTCATGGTGCTGTTCAATGTCGCCGTGTTCGCGGCGTCCGGGTTTCTGGCGCTGGCGTTCTTGCTGCAGACGCTCCAGCGATTGAACCTCGCCCAGAGCCTTGAGCAGACGCCCGAGTTGGGCTCGCCCGAAGAGTCGGTCGGGGCGATCGAGGCGACCTCGGATCAGTTACTGGCGAAGCACGTGCGGACGATCTTTCGGCTCTGGGTGGTCCTCTTCGGCCTGGTCGGCGCTCAGATGGCCTGGGTGCTGCGGCCTTTCATCGGCAACCCGGACGTCCCATTCACCTGGTTCCGGGCCCGCCAGTCGAACTTCTTCGAGGCCGTGCTCCACGCCTTCCAGGCCCTCTTCTCGTGAAGCCGGAGGCCCGTCATGCCTTCCACGCTTCTTGTTGAGGCCGATTCTCTGCTCCGCGCCGGGCCTACGCGTGAGGCCCCATGGCGATGGCGGTTGGCTGTGCTGTTGGCCTTCGGGGCGTTCTACGGTGCGGTGATGGGGTCGTACAGCCAGAGCGGCGGCGTCCGGCCGCTCCAGATGGTCTACTCGGGGCTGAAGGTCCCGCTGATGCTGACAGCGTCGTTCGCCCTGAGCCTGCCGACTTTCTTCGTCGTGAACACCCTGCTTGGGCTTCGCGGAGACTTCCCCAAGGTCGTCGCCGCGTTGACGACGACCCAGGCCGGCTTGACCGTGATCCTGGCGTCGCTTGCGCCGATCACCGGATTCATCTATGTGTCGGGCGTCGACTATCGCAAGGCCGTCCTCCTGAACGGCCTGATGTTCGCCGCGGCGAGCTTCGGCGCGCAGGCAATCCTTCGACGCTCCTACCGCGACCTCATCGCCGCCCGACCGATCCACCGCCAGGCGCTTCGGGCCTGGCTGATCGTCTACGTCTTCGTCGGCGTCCAGATGGGCTGGATCCTCCGCCCGTTCATCGGCGACCCGTACCAACCCACGCAGTTTTTCCGACAGGAGGGCTTCAGCAACGCCTATGTCGCCGTCGCGCAGATGGTCTGGAGCGTGATCTCGCGGGGACGTTGAGGGCCGATCTCGATGTCAACAGGGCTGCGTAAAGGCGGTTTACACCCCGCGTTCGGTTGATTCAACGAGGTCGCGTCCCCTCAAAGAAGGACCGTGGTCCGAGAACCACGTTCTTTTGTTCAATCGAGGCGACCGTCCTTCGCCGTCGGCTTTCATCCAGCGAAGATGCGAGGGTGAGCGCCGTGCCGGGATCATCCCGAGCGATCACGAGCGCCGCCTCTTCGATCTGACGTTGACGTTTCCGGTTCGCCGGGTCGCGACATTCCTTCATGAGCAAGTCGATGATCCCTTTCCGAAGCTCCGGACAGGAAGGCGACAGTGCGTGAACATGGATGAGCAGAGCGTCGGCCCGGGAAATGGGGGAAAGGTCTTCGGCGACCACCTTCCTGACCTGGTCGAGAGCAGCACGAAACATGCTGCGGGTTCGCTCCCTCGCACCGGGGCCAGAGAGCGAGTGACCGGCAAGTGCGGCAACAGGCCACGCGACCACTGTAGCCGCTCGATTCGGAATCTTGATGGACCAGCCGCTTTCCAGCGACTCGTCAATAATCCCAAAGAACGGCTTCTCGGCATCCACTCGCCAGGCTACCGAGGCCAGGGCCTGGCAACGGAACCACGGGTCGCTGATGTTCCGGGCGATTCGTGATGCAGCCGCGACATCCGCAGTTGCGATCCGCGCCACCCGATCTCGATCCTGGGTCGCTGACATGGATACCAGCCCTCAGGATTCTCAAGCTTCGATGTTGCCGAGAGAGCCGCTTTTAGCGATTCGTTGATTGATTCGACCTTACCGTGAACGCGGCTCAACGCCCAGCAGGTGCCGGACGAAGAAATCGCGGCGGCGACGGTCGCCGTAGGGGCCGCCGCCGGCGCCGTGGTCGGCTCCGGGGAAGACGATGAGGTCGAAGTCCTTGTCGGCCTTGATGAGGGCGTTGACGACCTGCATGGTCGAGGCGGGGTCGACGTTGCGGTCGAGTTCACCGACGGTCAGCATCAGCTTGCCGGTCAGCTTGGGGGCGAGCGTGACGTTGGACTGCTCGGCGTAGTGGGGACCGACCGGCCATCCCATCCACTGCTCGTTCCACCAGATCTTGTCCATGCGATTGTCGTGGCAGCCGCAGTCGGCGACGCCCACCTTGTAGAAGTCGCCGTGCGTCAGCAGGCCCGCCAGGGCGCTTTGGCCGCCGGCCGACCCGCCGTAGACGCCCACGCGCGAGATGTCCATCGCCGGGTCCTTCTCGGCAGCGGCTTTCATCCAGAGGACGCGGTCGGGGAACCCGGAATCCAGCAGGTTCTTCCAGCAGACGTCGTGAAAGGCCTTCGACCGCTCGTTCGTCCCCATTCCGTCGATCTGGACGACGATGAAGCCCAACTCAGCCAGCCCTTGATGGGCGTGATAGGGGGCGAACCGCTTGGGCACGAACGACCCCTGCGGGCCGGCGTAGATCTGCTCGATCACCGGGTATTTCGCCGACGCGTCGAACTTCCGAGGGCGGCAGATGATCCCGTAGATGTCGGTCTTGCCGTCGCGCCCCTTGGCGACGAACCGCTGCGGAGGCTTCCACCCCGACGATTCCAGCCGCGAGACGTCGGCCTTTTCCAGTTCGCAGACGAGACCGCCGTCCTTCACCCGCCGGAGTTCGGTCACGGGCGGCAGGTCCACGCGGGAGTAGGTGTCGACGATGAACTCGCGGTCGGGCGAATAGTCGATCTCGTGGGTGCCGTCGCCCGCCGTGAGGACCACCAGATCCGAGCCGTCGAAGTTCACCCGGGCGAAATGGACGTGGTACGGGTCCTGATCCGCGTGGATCCCGCCCGCGCGGAACCAGATCTGCCGCTTCTCCTCGTCGACGCGATCCACCCCTCGGACCACCCACGGCCCGCGCGTGATCTGGTTCTTCACCTTCCCGTCATTCAGGTCGATCAGATAGAGGTGATTCCAGCCGTCGCGCTCGGACATCCAGATCAGCTCATGGGTGGCGTCCATCCGCCGCTCGAACAGCTTGGATGAGTAGCAGAAGAACGTCTCCGGCTGCTCGTCCACAGTCGCCGAGGCTTTCCCGGTCGCCGCGTCGACGGCGATCACCCGCATCACCTGGTGCCCGCGCTGGTTGTACAGAAAGGAGAACCGGCTGGAATCGGGCGACCAGTGGAAGTCGTCGATACTCCACGGGTTCGGAGCCAGCTCGGGAGTAATGGGGATTTCTTTGCGGGTTTCGACATCGAACAGATGCGGCCGGGAGACGGCGATCTGGTCGCCGGGCTTGAGGTAGTCGTGGGTGAAGACCTTCGGCTGAAGCTGGTCCTTCGGCGAAGAATCGATCATCGAGACCTTGTGTTCCGACCCCTTTCGAGTGCGGAGGGCGATGAACCGCTTCGAGTCGGGCGACCAGAAGACCCGCGGTTCGTAGGCGTCGACGTCGGCGCCGTCGAAGGTGAGGATGGTATCGTTCCCCGAGACCCGCTCGTGCAGGATCAGGTTGTGGTCGCGGAGTCGAATCGAGAGCTTGCCGTCCGGAGAGTCCTCGCCCCTGGGGGCTCGTCGCGTCCCTTCATTCGCGAACCGCCGCCGCTCGGGACCCCCGCGTTCGGGTTCGGCGGGCGGGGCTGGCGCCCCTTCGGGGATGGGCGCTTCCTTCAAGTCGCCGGCCGGGTCGAAGCGATAGGTCTTGCCGTCGAAGGCGAAGTGGACTGCGCCGTCCTCGGCGATCGTGAATCGGTCGAGGCTCAGGTGGTCGGCCTTCAGCGGCTTACCGGACGTCTTGCCGAGGGCTTCGGCCAGCTTCTCGTGGTCGAAGGCCGGTCGACGTTCGCTTTTCTCGGCGTCGACGTAGATGTACTCGCGCGCTCCCTCCGCAAGGCTGTTCGCGTACCAGAACCGATGCCCCTTCGGCAGCCACGCAGGCCGGACGCGGGCCTTGAAGACCTTGTCCCGCGTGGATTCGGCCAGGCCCTCGGCCCTTGCGTAGGCGGCTTTCGACCCCTCGTCTCCCGCCGCAGCGATCCCCGGAGTGACGGCTGAAATGAGAGTGAACGCGACGAGACGGCGGGCATCCGCAAGCTTCATGGTCAAGGCCGGGCTCCGGTGTCTGGGGCAGGCGACGGGAGGGGCGTCGAACAGAATTCGTAGATTGGTTAGTATGATAGAGCCAGGGTCATTAAGAAAGGCCCATCTGTGGGCCGGAATCCCCGAAGGAGAAGGCATGTCGAGCGCATGGCGCGGCGTTTTCGCGGCGGTGACGACTCAGTTCCACAGCGACCAGTCGCTGAACCTCAAGTCCACGTTGGCTCACATCGACGCCATGCTCGACGCCGGCCTCCACGGGCTGATCATGCTCGGGACCGTCGGTGAGAATTACTCGCTGGAGTATCCTGAAAAGCTGGAAGTCCTCCGCGCGACGGTCGACCACATCGGTGGTCGCGTCCCAGTTCTGACGGGCGTCGCTGAGTACACCACCAAGCTCGCCTCACGATATGCGGTCGACGCCAAGGAGATCGGCGTGGACGGGCTGATGGTCCTGCCGACCATGGTCTACAAGACCGCGCCCGAGGAGACGATGGTCCACTATCGGACGGTCGCCAGGGCCACCGACCTGCCGATCATGGTCTACAACAACCCGGTGTCCTACGGCGTGGACATCACCCCCGCGATGTTCCAGGAACTGGCCGACGAGCCGACGCTGGTCGCCATCAAGGAATCGTCCGAGAACGTGCGCCGGATCACCGACCTCAAGAACGCCTGCGGCGACCGCTACACGCTTCTCGCCGGCGTGGACGATCTGGTGCTGGAAAGCCTGATGCTCGGCGCGGAGGGCTGGGTCTCCGGCCTGGTGAACGCCTTCCCGGCCGAAAACCGGCTGCTCTGGGATCTGGCCGAGGCCGGCCGCTGGGAAGAGGCCCGCGAGGTCTACCGCTGGTACATGCCGCTGCTGCATCTGGACACGTATCCGAAGCTCGTCCAGTACATCAAGCTGGCCGTTCAGGAGTGCGGCTACGGGTCGGAGACGGTCCGCGCCCCCCGGCTGGCCATCGAGGGCGAGGAACGCGAGCGTATCCTGGCGATCATCCGGAAGGGGATCGCCGAACGTCCCCAAACGACCGCGTCGGCCTGACTGGATCGAGAGGAGCCGCCCTCGTGCCGAGTCCATCGCTCCGTCGGATCGAAGTCATCGATTCCCACACCGGCGGCGAGCCGACCCGCGTGGTCGTCGCCGGCGGTCCCGACCTGGGTCGGGGGACGATGGCCGAACGCCTCGACGTCTTCCGCGACCGCTTCGACGACTTCCGATCCTGCGTGACCAATGAGCCGCGCGGGTCGGACGTCCTCGTCGGCGCCCTGCTCTGCGAGCCGGTGAATTCCGACTCGGCGGCCGGGGTGATTTACTTCAACAACGTGGGCTACCTCGGCATGTGCGGCCACGGGACGATCGGCCTGGGGGCGACGCTCGCCCACATGGGCCGGATCGTCCCGGGAAGCCATCGCCTCGAGACGCCCGTCGGCGACGTGACGATGGAACTGGAAGCCGACGGCTCGGTCGTCGTCGAGAACGTCGTCAGCCGACGCGCGGCCAAGGACGTGGCGGTCGATGTCCCCGGTCTCGGCCGGTTCGTCGGCGACGTCGCCTGGGGAGGGAACTGGTTCTTCCTGGTCCATCACCATGACGAACGGATCGACGCGGCGAACGTCGAACGGCTGACGGACGTCGCCTGGCGGATCCGACAGGCTCTCACGGCCCAGGGGATCAAGGGCGACGACGGCCGTGAGATCGACCACGTCGAGCTGTTCGGCCCCCCCTCATCATCGGCCGCCGACGGCCGCAATTTCGTCCTCTGCCCTGGCAAGGCCTACGATCGTTCGCCGTGCGGGACCGGCACGAGCGCGAATCTGGCCTGTCTGGTGGCCGACGGCAAGCTCGCCGAGGGCCGCGTCTGGCGGCAGGAGAGCGTGGTGGGCAGCGTCTTCGAGGGCGTCGCGAAGATCGTCGACGGGGGCGTCCGCCCCCGGATCCGCGGCAGGGCCTTCATCACAGCCGAGGCGACGCTCCTCGTCGACCCCGGCGACCCCTTCGGTGCGGGCATCCGGATATGAGCCAGAGCGTAATCGTGATCGGCGGCGGGGTCGTGGGGACCTCGTGCGCGTACTACCTGACAAGGGCCGGCTGGAACGTCACGGTCATCGACCGAGGCGCGATCGGCGGCGGCAGTTCGGCGGGGAACTGCGGCTTCGTCTGCCCCAGCCACGTCCTGCCGCTCACCGAGCCCGGCATGGTGGGCAAAGGGCTGGCGTCGCTCTTCCAGAAAAACTCGGCCCTCAAGGTCAAGTTTCGCCTCGACCCAGCGCTCTGGTCGTGGATGTACCACTTCGCCCGCCGCTGCAACGAGCGTGACATGCTTGAAGCCGCGAGGGGAATCCAGCCCATCCTGGAGAGTTCACTCCACCTCTACCAGCAGCTCATGAAGGACGAGGCCCTCGACTGCGAGTGGCACGAGCGCGGGCTCTTCTTCGTCTACCGCGACCGCAAGGAGTTCGATGCCTACGCTCCGACTGACAGGCTGCTCGACGAGAAATTCCATTGCCCGGCCGAGCGCATCGAAGGCGACGCCGTCCTCGAACGCGAGCCCGCGCTGAAGCCGGGCCTCGCGGGCGGCTGGTACTACCACGAGGACGCTCACTTGCGGCCGGACCGGCTCATGAAGGCCTGGCGGGCGAACGTCGAGGCGTCCGGTGGGACCTTCCGCGAGAACTGCGGCTTCCAGGGCTTCATCCGCAAGAACGGCTCGGCCTCTGCCGTGAAGACGACCCAGGGCGAGCTGACGGCCGACGCCTTCGTCATGGCCGCCGGCGCGTGGACGCCGATGCTTGCGGAAGGCCTCGGCTGCAAGGTCCCCATCCAGCCCGGGAAGGGCTACAGCATCACGATGCCCCGGCCGAAGATCTGCCCGAACGTCCCGATGATCTTCCCCGAAACCCGCGTCGCGGTGACCCCGTTCGACTCAGGCTATCGCCTCGGCTCGACGATGGAGTTCGCCGGCTACGACGAAACGATCGACCCGTCGCGCCTCAAGATCCTCCGCGACGGGGCCGCCCCGTACCTCCAGGAACCCGAGGCCGAGCCCGTTCAGCAAACCTGGTTCGGCTGGCGACCGATGACCTACGACGGCCTGCCGATTATCGACCGCGCCCCGGCGATCAATAACGTCATGATCGCCGCCGGCCACAACATGCTGGGACTCTCGATGGCCACCGGCACCGGCAAGCTTGTCGCCGAGATGCTCAACGGCGACGAGCCTTTGATCGACCCGAAGCCCTATCGATCGACACGGTTCTAGCATCATCAGGTTGATCGCATTTCATCGGTCAGTTCGAGGTATTCCCGACATTCCGCCAGAATGTCGTCCGCATACTCCTTTTGATGTCTCCGATCGTCCTCGTATTCATAAGCCAGTCCGGCGAAGCCTCGGAGTTCGTCGAGGCTGAGAACCCACCAGTAGACATCGCGGGTGATCCGGCTTGCCCCTTCATACGGTTCGATCTCGCCGACCACGACGGCTCGAGCGATCCGACGGGCCGTTCGACGCCCGGCTTCCTCCGGCGTTGGAATGACGATCCCGAGCTCCTTCACGGCGGCAAGAAACAGCTTGCGTTGGGTCTCGGCCTCGCACCCGTCCGAACCGGCAAGCCGTCTCAGCATCGGCGAATCGAGGCCCTCCAGAAGGGCCTCGATTCCGATCTTCCATAGGTCGTTGTCATCCAGGAGGCAGAGTGCATGGGAGTCCAAATCCTGGTTCAAAGCCATCACCACCTCCAACTCACTCTCACGGCCTGCGCCCCACCATCACCACGATCGGGAACGTGAACCAGATCTCCCCATCGATTACACGGGCGTTCACGCCGAGGCGGTCGACGCCCAGGTCCGCGCGGAAGATGCGGCGGACCTCGTCGTCAGCGCCCGGCTCGGGGTCGGAGGCTTGCAGCAGGTCGTCGAGCTTGACGTCGAGGCCGTAGAACTTCGGGGCCTCCATCGCTAATCCAGCCGATTCGTAAAGGGCGGCGAAGTCGTCGAGGCTCAGCGCCTTCGTGTGCGAAGGGTCGCGCAGCTTCTCGACGGCGTCGTAGGCGGCCCCCTGCTTGGGGTCCTGCGAATAGACGTCGACGACGACGACTCGACCGCCAGGGCGACAGACCCGAGCCATCTCTCGCAGTACGTCCGAGGGCTCCAACAGGTGGTGGAAGGCGTATCGCGAGAAGACGACCGTGAACGCGGCGTCCTCGAAAGGGAGCCTGGAGACGTCCGAGACCCTCCAGTCGACGTTCGCCAGCCCCCTCGAAGCCTGGAGCTTGCGGGCCTGGTCGATCATGCCGGGGGTGATGTCGACGCCCGTGACGCGCTTCGCGTACCTGGCGAAATCGCAGGCGACGAGCCCGGGGCCGCAGGCGACATCGAGGACCACGTCCTCCGGGCCAATCCCGGCGGCCTCGCGGACGAGTCGCATGGCGTCCTCGTCGGAGTGGGGCGCGTAGGCCGCGAACGGCTCGGCCTGGGCGGTGAACTGCTCCACGATCAACTGATTCTGGCGGTCGTGATCCATCGTCGGTCCTTGGCGGTGGGAGAGTCCGGGGATTCAATTCCCCGGTGGAGGAACCAGGAAGACCGAAGCCGAGCACGTCAGGTTCGCCTCACTCCGACCGCGCCTTCGCGATCGACGCGACCCGAGCATCGACGGCCCGGATGTAGCCTGCCGGAGCGAGAAACACCTGAACGCCCCGAATGCCCGCCGAGACGGAGATCACATCGAACAACTCGGCCGTTTCCTCAAGGTAGACGGGATACGCCTTCTTGCAGGCCATCGCCGTGACGCCGCCCCGGATGTAGCCGGTGAGCGGCTCAACCTCCTTGAGCGGCACCGTATCGACCTTCTTGTCGCCTGTCGCCTTGGCGATCGCCTTCAGGTCCAACTCGCAGTCCGCCGGGACGACCGCCAGGCAGACGCCGTGCTTGTCGCCCCGGACGACCAGCGTCTTGAAGACCTGCTCCGGAGGCAGGCCGACCTTTCGGGCGACCGACTCAGCCACGAGATCGTCGGGGTCGACCTCGTAGTCCCGTAGCTCGTAGGGAATTCCCAGCCGGTCCAACAGGCGCACGGCGTTAGTCTTCGCGATCGCCACCCCGATCTCCTCCGCGTCCCAATACTCTCTGGAATCCAGTTCCGAGAGCTTAACGGAGGGGACGCTCGGCGACCACTCAAGGACCTCGGCGCGACCGCCGGGCTTCGCGTTCGGCCTTGAAGCGTTCCAGGTCGGCCAGAACTTCGGGGTCGAAATCGAGGGAAGTGAACGGCTTCACCTCGGCTGAATCGACCTCGGGGAGTTCGAGCCGAGGCGTCGGCCTGGGAAACTGCGCGGCGCGGGCCTCGGCGACCTCGCCGTCGTTGATCTCGGTGGGGGCGACCTCGGCGGGAGCCTCGCCAAGACCATTATGGCGGATGTGCTCGACAAACCGTCGAACGGCCGGCGACTCCCAGATCTTGGGCGCTGGTTCGTACTTGCGGTTCCACTCGAGCGCTTTTGAGTCGGTGGTCATCTTGCCGACCCACTCGAATCGCGTGTCAAGGTCCGCGGCGTACTTTTGAACCCCGGCCGCCAGGAAGGCCGCCGCCAGCACACCCTTGGCACTTCCCAGCAAGAAGCCGGCGAATTGGTTGTCGCGACGGGCCTCCGTCTTTCCCGAGGCGTCCGGACGTCGAGCCAGCTTGATGAGCAGGGTTGTTACGCCCACCAGCACGATGTACGACGCGGCTGCCGATCCCCACCAGAGGATTCTATCCATCAGGGCGGGATCGACCTTCGGCAGTCGAGACAGCACGTATGGGCGGGCCTGGTCGCGCACAGGGTCGGCCAGGTAGAAGCAGGCTATAAAACCCGCGATCCGAACGGCCTGGCTGACGAAACCACGCAGCCAACCGCGGATCGCGGCGATCAGGACCACCGCCCCCAAGGCCAGGTCCACCCCCATAACCACCTCCTGAACCAAGCGCGGCGAAAACCGTCCGAGAAGGTATTCGCCGGCGGCGGCCCAATCTTGCATCCCCGGTGAACATCGCGAGCCGTGTCGGCTCTCATCGGTCGGGGCGAGGCGGAACTTGAGGAAATCGGGAAAAGGGACGGCGGCTCTTCGACTCAGGCCATTGTTAGTAGCCGAGCCCCTTCAAGTAGGCGACGCTGCGGGAGATCCGACGCTGACGTTCCTCCAGGCCAGGCTCCGGCTCGCCGCCGATCCCCTCGATCTCGATCGTATAGGCGCCCTTGTAGCCGACGCCGTCCAGAATCGAGCCGACGCGCGAGAAATCGACCGCGCCGCCGTCGCCGACCGCCGGGAAGTACCAGTCTTCGAAACCGCCTCGGTTGTCCTTCACATGGACGTTCCGGACCAGTTCCTTGACCTTCTCCAGCTCATCGCAGGGGTCGACGCCCGCGTTATAGTAGGCGATGTTCCCGGTGTCGAAGTTGAGCAGGACATGGGGGTGCCGGACTTCCTCCATCAGCGCGAGCATCGCCGCGGCGTTCTCGGTCGGCCCCTTATGGGTTTCCAGGGCCAGGGTGATCCCGACCTCAGACGCGGCGTCCCCCAGGTGACGGAGGGCCTTCACGACGGTTTGCCGTTGCTCGGCGTCCGCGGGTTGGCCGGCGCCCGTGACGCAGATCGGGACGTTGAACCAGCGGGCGGCGAATCGGATCCGGCGTTCGGTGATCGCCACGCCTTCCTCGGTGCGGATGTCCGCCCCGCCGACGTTGCAGCCGCTGATCTTCACCTGATGCTCGGCCAGCAGGTCGACGAACGCCTGGGCGGTGGCGTCGTCGGCCTTCTCGGTAACCACGGCCGATTCGGGGATCACCAGCCCGCCGAGGTTGTGCCCGCGCAGGGCCAGTTCCAGGTGGTTGATCCCCGCCTCGCGAATCATTCGCGCCGCGGTGCGGACGCCGTCGGGGCCGTAGCAGTTGGTAAAGCAGCTCAGAATACGGGCCATCGTCAAGGCTTCTCCTCGGCCTGGATCGGTTCCAGGGCCACGGGGAACTCGCTTTCGGGATCGACGACCCGGAGGGCCGTTCGGCCGTCCAGGACGTCCAGCAACAGGCGGCCGCACAACTCCCCGCGCCAGCCGCGGGCCAGTTCAGGACGGCCCCCTTCCGGGCAGCCGTCGAGCCGCCAGCGGATGAGTCGTTTGAGGTCGGAGTTGGTGGCGACGAGCGATCCGGCTACCCGATTCTCCAGGCAGCATTGGGCCAGCGCCGCTGCCAATAGGTTGGCGACCGTCGAAGCCCCCGGCGCGTCGTCGTGGCGGGGAGCCGGCTCGGGCAGCTGTTCGTCCGGTACGGCGCGGGCGGCCGCGATGGCAGCCAGGATATCGTCGGCTCGATTGATGAGCCCAGGCCGGTTGAAATCGCGAAGGGCTTCAAGGTCGCGACGGTTCCCAGGCATCCGCTTGGCGATGGCCACGACAAGGTCGTCGCGCATCACCTGGCGCATCGGGCGATTTTGCCGTCGGGCTTCGTTCTCGCGCCAGTGCGAGAGCTGACGTGCGGCTTCGAGGGCTCGACGGTTGAGATGCTGCAGCCCGGGAAGTCGACGCCAACGGTCCTCATCCGCACGCTGCTCGATCGCGTCCAGATAGTCCTGGAACTCGTCCTCCGCCCACGAGGACCGGCCCAGTCGCTCAAGCTCGGCCCCTAAACGGTCTCGAAGCTCGAGCAGGTAACGGACGTCGTCCAGCGCGTATCGCACCTGGGCCTGGCTGAGAGGGCGGCGCCTCCAGTCGGTGCGGGTCTCGCTCCCGGAGATGGTTACGCGAAGCAACTGGCCGACCAGGTTCGTGTGTGAAAGAGGGTAGCTGTAGCCGACCAGGCCGGCGGCGAGCTGGACGTCGAAAACCCGCTCGGGGAGTTCGCCGGTCCGCATCAGGCAGATCCGCATGTCCTCGCCGGCGGCGTGCATCACGACCTCGATCGCCGGGTCGAGGACGACTTCCCAGAAGGGCGTAAGATCGCCCACGGCCAGGGGATCGACGACGGCGAGCCGCTGCGACGTCGCCACCTGGATCAGGCAGAGAACCGGCTCGAAGGTGTCTTCCGACACGAACTCGGTGTCGAAGCCGAATCGGCCTTCGCCACGGACGTGCTCAATCAGTTCGAGCAGCCCGGCCGCCGTCGCGACGAGGCTCTCTTGGCGGGGGTCAGGCATGGGGATGGACGTCTTTCAAGAAAGCGAGGACGACGGCGTTGAACGCTTCGGGATCCTCATAGGGGGCGAGGTGGCCGGCGTGGGGGATGATCGCCAGTTGGCTGTTCGGGAGGGCCTCCGCAATTGCGCGGGCTTCCTCGGGAGGCGAAACGACGTCCTCCTGGCCCACGACGACCAACGTCGGTGCGATAATCTCCCCCAGTCGGTCTCGACGGTCGGGACGGCGGGCCATGCCGAGCAATGCTCCGATGACTCCCGAGGCCGAGGTCCGTTCCATCACTTCTTGCATCGCCGAGACGAGCCCAGGCCGATTCTGCAAGGTTGTACGGGCGAAGAGGCGTGGGATCATCGTCTCGACGACCGTCGCCGTACGGCCTTCCCTGGAAACGCTCTGCGCCGTTTCCTCACGAAGACGAGCAGCCTCCGGCGCGTCGGCCGCGGCGCGGGTGTCAGCCAGAATCAGGCCGCGAAGCCGGTTGGGATGCTTGAGCGCGAAGGCCAGTGCCACATAACCACCCATCGAAAGCCCGCCGAGGACGACCGGTTCGACGATCCCCAGACCGTCGAGCAACTCGGCGACGTCGTCGGCCATCTGATCCATCGTGTAGGTCCCGTCCGGCGCTGGAGACTCGCCGTGGCCTCGAAGATCCGGCGCGACGACCCGATGACTCGCGGACAGCGCGTGCACCTGAGCGTCCCACATCGCCCTGCTGAGCGGGAAACCGTGCAGCAACACGACGACCGGACCGGTCCCCTGATCGGTGTAAGCCAGCAGCATGGCCGCCCCTTCGCGAAGGTCAGCGCGACGTCCCGAACCCCCAGCGTGCACGCCATTCTAATCGACCAGTCCGCGCAACGCGAGCGGCCTGCCGACGCCCTCCGTGACGCTGGCGACGGTCGACGGATCCGCTAGAATGAAACGCCGCGGCGGCCGAAGCTCGTTCTGGCCGCCGATCCCTCCACTGCAGGATCGTCCCATGCCGACCCCGAACGAACTCTACGACCAGGCCGCCGACCTTCGCGACGCCGGCGACAAGGTGGGCGCCGTAGCCAAGCTGGAAGAGGCCGTGGCGGCCGATCCGGCCTTCGCCATCGGCCACGGAATGCTCGCCAAGCTGTACGTCGACCTCGCCGAAGCCGACAAGGCCATCAGCCACGCCCAGAAGGTCGTCGAACTGGAACCCGACGACCCGTTCAGCTATACGGCGCTCTCAGTGATCTACGTTCGCTGCGGAAAGATCCCCGAGGCTGAACACGCCAAGGCGATGGCCTGGCAAAAGCAGCACGGGTTCGAGGACTGAAATCGCCCGCCCCGGAGACGCCCCATGCGCCGCGCCTTGCTCGCCGTTTTCCTGATCGCTCAGCCGCTCGCCGCCCGCTCAGCCGAGCCGCCACGGCTTGACGCCCACCGCGACGAATTGCTCGCGCTGTATACCGACCTGCATTTGCATCCAGAACTCTCCATGCAGGAGGCTCGGACCTCCGCCCGGATCGCCGAGGAGTTGCAGAAGCTCGGCGCGAAAGTGACGACGGGGGTCGGCAAGTTCGGAGTGGTGGGGGTTTTGGAGAACGGCTCCGGGCCGGTCGTCCTGATTCGGACCGATATGGACGCGCTGCCGGTCGTCGAGGAGACGGGCCTGCCGTACGCGAGCAAGGCGAAGGGGATCGATCCTTCCGGCCGCGAGGTGGGGGTGATGCACGCCTGCGGCCACGACGTTCACATGACCAGCTTCGTCGCCACGGCGACCTGGCTGGCCGAGCACAAAGATCGTTGGAAAGGGACCGTCGTCCTGGTCGCCCAACCGGCCGAGGAGCGAATCCAGGGGGCGAAAGCCATGTTCGCCGACGGTCTATACACTCGTTTTCCCAAACCCGACTTCGCCCTCGCCCTGCACTGCAAGGCGGACGGGGCGGTGGGCGACGTCTATTTCCGACCGGGCCCGATGCTGGCCAACTCGACGTCGCTCGACGTCGTCATCCGGGGCCGGGGAGGCCACGGCTCCGCGCCCGACAAGTCGATCGACCCCATCGCCCTGGCCGCGCTGGCTGTGATCGATTTCCAGACGATCGTCAGCCGCGAAGTCTCGCCCCTCGATCCAGCCGTCGTCACCGTGGGGTCGATCCACGGCGGGACGAAGCACAACATCATCCCGGACGAGGTCAAGCTGGAGTTGACGCTGCGAGCCTACAAGGAGCCGGTTCGGCTGCACCTCATCGAAGGCGTCGAACGACGCGCGAAGGCTCTGGCCGCGGCGCATCGAGCGCCTGAGCCGTCCGTATCGGTCATCGAATTCACTCCGGCGACCATGAACGACCCCGGACTGGTGGAACGGGTCTCTCCGCTCCTGAAAAACGCCCTCGGCGACGAGCACGTCATCGTCGCCGACCCTGTCATGGGCGCTGAGGACTTCGCCCTCTTCGCCCAGGACGGCGTGCCGATCATGATGTTCTGGATCGGCACGGTTCCGCGGGAGCGGATCGAAGCCGCGAGGGCTGGCGGCTCCCCCCTGCCCGGCCTGCACTCGAACCGATACTACCCCGAGGCCGAGTCCAGCGTCGCCGTGGGTGTTCGTGCCATGACGTCGGCCGTGGTCGGTCTGCTGCCGCCCGGGGGGAAGCCATGATCGACGCGCCTCCGTATCTCCTGAGAGATCCCGAGTCGATCCCCAGTCCCTCGTTCCTGGTCTTTCGCGACCTCGTCGCGGGCAACCTCGACGCCATGATCAGGATCGCCGGCGGCGTCGATCGGCTGCGACCGCACGCCAAGACCCACAAGTCGGCCCGTGTGATCCAGATGGCCCTTGAGCGCGGGATCACGAAACACAAGTGCGCGACGATCGCCGAGGCCGAGATGCTCGCCGAGGCCGGCGCTCCGGACGTTCTTCTCGCCTACCCGCTCGTCGGCCCGAACGTCGGTCGCTTCGTCCGTCTCGCAGCCGCATTTCCTACCACCACCTTCCGCGCGGTGGTCGATGCGCCCGAGCACGTGCGGGCGCTTTCCGACGCGGCGGCGACCCTCGATCGCCCGATCCCAACCCTGATCGACCTCGACGTAGGCATGGGGCGCACTGGGATCGAGTCCGGAATCGGCGCCGAGGCGGTCTATCAGGAGATCGAGCGTAAGCCACACCTGGCGGCTGACGGCATCCACGCCTATGACGGTCACGTCTCGGAGAGCGATCCGGCGGTGCGGGCGCGCCGAGCCGAGGAAGTGCACGAGATCGTCGCCCAGTTCCGTGACCGGCTGAGCAGCCGAGGACTTCCCGTCCCCCGACTCGTGATTGGCGGGACGCCGGCGTTCCCGATGCACGCCGGCTTTGAAGCGCCCGGAGTGGAGTGCTCGCCGGGGACTGTGGTCTACCACGACTACAACTACAAGTCGCGTTACCCGGACCTGCCGTTCACCCCGGCCGCCCTGCTGCTGACGCGCGTGGTCAGCAGCCCCCGCGCGGGGCGCCTCTGCCTGGACCTCGGCCACAAGGCGGTCGCCGCGGACCCTGCGGGCTTACGGGCCTTCTTCCCCGCCCTGCCCGACGCGCGGCCCGTCGGCCACAGCGAGGAGCATCTCGTTCTGGAGACCCCGAACGCCGATCGTTTTCCGATCGGAACGCCGCTGCTCGCGATCCCTGCGCACGTCTGCCCGACGTCGGCCCTACATCGCAGCGCCCACGTCGTGGTCGACGGTCGAGTCGTCGACGAATGGGAGACCACCGCGCGAGACCGTCGACTGCGATTCTGATTCGTCAATCCTCGACGCGAACGTGCCGCACGTGGTTGTTCGCGAGCCACGACAGCATAGCGTCTTGCTCGTCGGTCAGCTCGACCTCGGCGGCCTTCTCGGTGTCCAACGGAGAGATCAGATAGAAGACGCCGTCCATCAGCCAGCGCGTGACTTCCTTACGGTCGAACCAGAATTCCCCCTCGTTGAGCTCCGGCATTTCCGGCGCGTCGGGACCGGCCTGGAAGTAGACGAGCTGTGCGCGGAGCCGATCCGAGAGAGGATAGGGAGCCAGCGTGGGATGATCGAGGGCGACCAGTCGCGATTGAGCCATCGTCGCTACTTCCAATCGTACAATTCGTGAACATCGGGGGTGTTGGTCCGCCCTGGAATCGGATGGACCGACCTGGATTGTCCAACGCCCCTGAGGGGTCGTCAAGCGAGCAAGGCAGACACCCGATGCGGTTGCCGAAAGGCGACGTATTCGACTTCGGTGATCCTCCGGGCCGCATGAGGAAAGACCGAGTCGACCAAACCAAGCCGGGCGGCTTCGACTCGATCGCCTGCAACGACCGCCGAACTCTTGAGCAGGATGAGACGGCGGGCGCCAAGTCGTTCCGCGATCCGCGCGGCGATCGAATCAGACGTCGTCTGCCACGAGAGCGGCAATGGATCGTCGCCGCTCTCGTCGATCTCCTCCAGATAGCGTCTCGGTGCGAGGATCGGCTGTCGAGCGGTCCGCCAGGCGTCGGCGATCTGGGGGAGGTTGTCGACGACGACCGCGTCAGCGATCAGGTACGACAACGACGCAGCAGAGACGTCCATCGCCCGCAAGGCCAGGCGATGGCACGATCGCTCGCCCAGGCCGTGGACCACATCGAGCGCCCTCACCGCATCGGCGAACGGCCCCCCGCCAGCGATCAGAACGACTCGGTCCGGCCGGACGTCGTCGGACCTGAGAAACGCCTGCAGTCGCTCCGACAACGCCGGCCAGTCGAAGAGGCTGCCGCCGACCTTGACGACGGTGATCGGCCGATCTTCAGCGGGCGTTGCCATGACTGCGCCCCCCGTCCCGCGCCAGGTCGATGAGAGCCCGCGCGCATGCAGCGTCCGACCCGTCCCGCCCCCACAAGTCGCCGATACTTCGGATCGTCCCGTGCGGGCCGACCAACGCCTCGGCCACGCGTCGCGCCAGGAATTCTCCCGACCCGGAAATCACAGCGGTCCT
Organism: Paludisphaera rhizosphaerae; assembly: GCF_011065895.1. Classification (NCBI taxonomy): domain Bacteria; kingdom Pseudomonadati; phylum Planctomycetota; class Planctomycetia; order Isosphaerales; family Isosphaeraceae; genus Paludisphaera; species Paludisphaera rhizosphaerae. Next base: position 320,546 of record NZ_JAALCR010000001.1, read on the forward strand.
GGGTTCTCCAATCGTCGACGCGCAGGCTCGTCTCGCGGCAGCCGCCAGTCGGTCTCGCAGCGCGTCGTCGGCCGCCTGCGCCAGGGCCTCCACGTCGTCCGTCGAGCAGGAATCGCGATCGGCGCAGACCATCCTAGCCAGTCGTTCCAGGGCACGCTCTCGGGTGGCTGGGCGACCGTCGGCCGTCGATGAGTCCGACGGATCTGATGGAAGGTCGCCGAGGACCGTGTACACGTCGCGCGTGGTCGCGAAGAATTCGGCCGCCAGCCCGGTCGTCACCCCCTGAAACGGCAGTTCGACGGCCAGGGCGCAGACAGGCGTGCGTCCGACTCCGGCGTAAACCAACTCGCCGTTCGCGAGACGCTGGGCGTCGGTCCTCCCCCGCGCGGCGACTCTCCCGGCCGCAAGCGGAATCAAGTCGGCGGTCGTCGAGCCGATATCGATCAAGATCGCGGGCTCTTCGCCGGCAACCTGAGCCGCGATGCTCGCCAGAGCCAGCCAGTTCGAGGCGGCGGCGACGAGCGGAGTCGAACGGATCGATGCTTCGTCATGGAGTCGACCGTCCGTCCCCCAGAACAGGACGGGATGACCCGGCAAGGCCTTGAGGAGAGCCTGGACGATGTGGAGAACGCCGTCGCGCTTGGTCTCGAAGCAATCGCAAAGCTCAGCGGTCATCGTTGCCGCCACACGATCAAACTCCGGAAGTTTCGAGATCAGAGCGGCGATCGCCGAGCTGAGATTCTCGGGCTCCTTCCAGACCGGAAACGGCGACGACCGCACCTCTCCTCCGGAATGCGCCGCCTTGAGATTCGCGCCGCCGATATCGATCGCCAACCAGGAACAGCCGATTCCATCAGACAACCTCCGGCCTCCTTACTTCCAGTCGTGATGTCGGGAGATTCGTCCGTCCGCGGAGAAATCGATGGGCCCAGTGGTCCGAAAGTCCGGACAGGCCTTCTCGATGCTCAGATGCCATTCGTAGTCGTCCTGGAAGCAAGGGAAGTCCCAGGCCTCGGCCAGCTTGCCAGGCGGAGCGGCGTGGAGGAACCCCACGATCGATGTGGTGGGTCGGGGATTGAGCTCGAGGAAAACCGTTCGGCGTCGCTCAAAGTCGAAGATGAAATCCACCCCCACAAGCCCGCTCAAATCACGGACCGCCTTCACGGCCCGCATGAGCAGGTCGGCATCGACGTATTCCTCGGCGGGGAGGCGACCGCCCAGGTAGTGGAACCGATTCTGAGTCTGCTCGATCCGCTGGTCGCCCACCGTGAGCAGGAAAGGCCCGGCGAGCGGATGAACCAGGAAAAGCGCGCTCATCGGCCGCCCGGGGATGTATTCCTGTATGAGGCGGCGTCCTTCCCGCCCCGGGAGTCGGTTGACCTCGTCTCTACTCTCGACGAGAAACGTGTCGATCGACCCAGCGCCGTCGATGGGCTTCACGACGGCAGGAAACGGCCACTCCTCTGGAGGGGCGGCCCCCGGTTCGAGGACCTTCGTCCTTGGCGTCTCCAGGCCCACCCTGCGGAACCTTCGGGTCATTGAGTCCTTGTCGGCAGCGAGCGCCACAGCGCCGGCGTCGGAGCCTAGATGCGAGCAGCCCGATTTCTCAAGCCGCCTCGTCAGCGCCTCCAGGACTCCGTCCGTTTCGGGTGCGATCGGGACTGTATAATCGGCCTGTCTGGCCAGTGGGAACAGGTCGTCGATTGACCCGATGGCTACGGAATCCCAGGGGCCGTCGTCGGCTGAAACACGTGGATCTCGGGTGACGATAACGCGATGTCCAGGGCTGGCGGCGGCGAACTCGGCCGCGAGCGCCCGACGCATCGCGGCTCCCTCAGCAGCCAACGACTCCGGCAATTCCTCGCCGATCATGCCGCCGCCCGTGATGTGCTCGTAGATCAGGATCGTGAGGGGGACGGGTTCCATCATGGCTTCGGATTTCCAACTCGTGCCCGTGCTCGACGTCTTGAACGGTCGTGCCGTTCTCGCCGTCGGCGGCGAACGCTCGCGCTATCGGCCTGTCCGCAGCATCTTACACGCCGGCTGTGATCCTCGGAATCTGGCCCAGGCGTTCCGCGACGAACTGAACGTCTCCACGGTCTATGTCGCCGATCTCGACTCGATCACACGTCGCGAACGCAACGGCTCGCTCTACGATGACCTTCTCAGCTTCGACCTGGATGTCTGGATTGACCCCGGACTTCGGGACGCGAACGACCTGCGAGGTCTCCCCACAAGCGAGCGACTCCACCTCATCGCCGGAATGGAATCACTGGCGTCTCCTCGTGCGCTCACTCAGATCCTCGATCAGACCGGACCCGATCGCCTGATCGTGAGCCTGGACCTGCGCCAGGGTCGGCCGATCCTGGCGAACCCGGAGGCGTGGGAGTGCGACGACGCCGCAGCGATTGCGTCCAGGATCATCGCGATCGGCGGCCGCCGTCTCATCCTGCTGGATCTCGCGCGAGTCGGACGAGGTTCGGGGACCGGGACGAACACCTTGTTCGCCGAGATCCACGCGGCCCATCCCGACATCGAGGTCGCCGTTGGAGGCGGCGTCGCGTCGATGGCGGATGTCCTGCAGTCCCGAGAAATCGGTGCGGCGGCGGTCCTGGTGGGCTCAGCCCTACACGACGGCCGGATCGGCCGCCAGGAGGTCCGGCTGCTCAGGGCCTGACTAGGGGACCAACTCAACCTCGGCCGACTGGCCGAAGCACTCTTCGACCTCGACCCGAACCGCCTCGGGGTCAGCCCATCCACGGGCCTTCATTTCCTTCAGAAGTCGCCTCGCTATGTAGTCCGCGAGCAGTTCGGAAGTGGTGTTGACGAGGGGAAGAACGACGCACTCCTCGGTTGGGAAGCTCCAGAAGCGGTCGCGGTAGCGAGCGACGGTATTGGAGCCCTCGACGGCGACTCGAATGAGGGGGCTGTCGGCGGGAAGGAGCATACGGTGGTCGAGTTCGTCGACGATCGCCCGGGTCATGTCTCGCAGGGCGATGAAGTCGACCACGTAGGCGTTGACGTCCAGAGGGCCGTCGACCTCGACGGCCACCCGATAGTTGTGGCCGTGGATCCGCTCGCACGTGTCGCCGTCGAAAGTGATGAAATGGCCCGACGAGAAGACGAGGTAATCCTTGGTGACCCGGACCTTGAAACGCGATGACGGCACGGCGGCTTCCTCGAACTCGATTATGAGGCGGCAGGCCCGACCGCCCAGAAGGACGAGCCGGCGGCACGCGGAAGCTTGATTGTCCCGTCGCGGAGGGCGGCGAACAAGACCGCCGCCGTCAGGTCGGCCGTTGCTCCCGGATTGCGACGGTGGCCGTCCGACCGCAACCAGTCATCGAGATCCTGCAAGGCGGCGAAGGATCGCTCTCCCTCCGGCCAGCCGGAGGCAAGGACGCTGCGCGCTCGCGCCGAAGCCTCGTCGGCCGCGACTCGGCCCAGCTTTCGAGCGATCAGAGTGTCGGGATAGGTTGAGAGCAATTCGAGGTACGCGCCGATGATCGCCGTTTCGAGTGGTCGCTCAGCCCCCAGATGGCGACGGAGGGTCGGCAAACCCTCTCCCAGGATTTCCTGATAGCCGTTCGAATACTGCCTGGCGATGGCGTCGCGGTCGGCTGCGATCCGCATCGCGTCGAGCAGCGTGACCGTTGGTTCATCGGCGACATCCTGGTCGTCCGACCGCCCGAGCCCCCCCGGGTTCGCCAGCCGAATCGCCTCGTAAACGAGGCGGGCGTCGTCGATCGTCGTCGCGGCGAGAACGCGTGGGAGTCCAGCGGCCAGCTCTTCCTCGGCGGGGACTGCGGCCATGGGGGCGAGAAGGAGAATCATCCCGAGGTTCGCGTTCGTGGCCACGAGGTGCCTCGTTGCCTTCACCGCACCGAGAACAGCCGCGCCTATCCCCTCCGATCGGGCGCGGTCGAGCGGGGCCGCGATCGCGGAGGCGGCGAGGAGAAAGTCGAGATGGTCGAGATCCCGGAAGTCGGCGTCGCGATGGACGTTCCCCGGCTTCCGGGCCGAGACCTCCAGGAGGCAGGCCGTCTGCGCCATCATGCCGGGCGACAGGTCGTTCATCGGGCGGCCTCGCGAAGTGCAGCCAGGATTTCGGCGGCCACGTCGATCCCCGTAGCCCCGGCCAGGGCGCGCCAGCCTGGAACGGCGTTGACCTCGATCAGAAGCCGCGTTCCCGCGTCCACGTCCTCAATCAGGTCCACGCCGGCGAAGACCGCTCCGACAGCCTCGGCGGCGACGACGGCCAACTGCGACGCCTCGGCGTCGGGCTCCCACGCTTCGGCTCGTCCGCCGATCGCGACGTTCGTGCGCCACTCGCCGTCGCAGGCGGTCCGCCGCATGGCGGCCAAAACTCGGCCCTTCAGCACGAATAAGCGAAGATCGTGGCCGGGGTGTCGGATCCAGCGCTGGAGGTAGATCGCCGCACCCATCCGTTCGATCGTATGGAAGCATCGCCAGGCCATTTCGCGATGCTCAACGCGCATCAGTCCCCGCCCTTCCGAGCCGAAGAGAGGCTTGACCACGACGTCGCCGCCGAGGGCCTCGAAGGCCGCGATCGCCTCCTCCGCCGTCTGGCCGACCCACGTTGCGGGGACCGGAAGCCCGCGCCTCTCCAGCAGGCTGAGAGTAAGGTACTTGTCGACGGCCGCCTCGACGGCTCGCGGAGGGTTCCAGACGGGTACGCCTGCCGCCGTCAATCGGTGAAGCGCGTCCATGCGAAAGACGACCTGCTCCAGCGTCCCCGGCGGCATCATTCGAACCAGCACGCCGTCCATGTCGTCGAGACAGATCCCTCCCGCCTTGACCGCAGACCCGGCGAAACCGATCGACGCATTGACGTCCGCGAACGGCAGCGCACGCAGTTGGACGCGCTGCGCATCCGCTGCCCGTAGCAGGTCCTCGACGTGCCAACCGTAACCGGAGACCAGGGCTGCAAAGGTAGGCATGGGGCGTCGATCAGCCCCAGAACGATTGCGCGACGATCTCGGGCTTCGGAGCCCCGAAGACCTGCGTGCGTCCCGTCTGAATGTTCTGGAAGACGACCTCGGCCGGACTGAAGAGGTGCGGATCCACGGCGTAGAAATCGTTGTTGTAGCGGGCGAAGATCGCGGCGAACGGTTCGCCGAAGTCCCGCGAGGCTGACGAGGGGACGCCAGGCCCAACGCTCTGGAGCGACTCGTCGTCGCCGGTGACGTGAAGGATGACGCGAGCCCCGTAAAGGATGGCGTCATTCGTCCGGCCGATGGCCGCCAGATCGTCGCGGGCGACGGGCGGCATGGGGGCCGACCCCTGGGCCGAGACGACCCGCGACAGGTCGAACCTCAACTCCGCCAGCTTGTGCAGAGCCGTCTCGATCGAGCGGGCGACGATCTGGAGTCCACCCGCGAGGCTCGCCGTTGGTGCGGCCAGGAGCGTCACGTTATAGGGTTCGACGCCGCACTCCTTGGCGATCTTCGCCACGATCTCGGGCGGCGGGGCCTTTCGCGTCTCCAGCACGCCCACGATCGTGTCGGAAAGCTCGCGGCAACCGATCGTCTCGAAGATCGGCTCGCCTGCGCGCACGGCTCGCATCGGGCCGGAGCCCATCGCGAAGAACTTCCCCTCTGACAGAGCCCAACCGGCGTACTGGCTCGCCAGGCAGGCGTGGACGGGGTGGTCGGTCCAAATCTGGACCACCGGCGTGGCGCGGCCGGCGGCCTCACCCATGACGATTGAGACGTCCGCCAGGCCGCCAAGGCAGACCCGCGCCAGGTCGAGTCCAGCCTGAAGTCCACCCTGGCTCTTGATCCCGCAATCGATGAAGAGACCGCCGCCGTCGATCTCGTGGGCGGCGATCCGGCGCTCGTCGGCGCCGGCCCTCATCGTCTCGACGATCTTCGCGGCGCGGGCGTTGAGGTTGAGGGGGAGCATCGGGAGGGTCTCACGCGGGCGGGACGACTTTCAGGACAGGCCGAGGCGTCGGCGTCAGGATCTCACCCTGGCCGCCGATCGCCAGGTCGCCATTGTAGCGATCGAACGACGCCGACGACATGGACGAGGGGAGATCGAAGCCGTGCTCCGCAAGGTAAGTCTGGTAGGCGACCAGATAGGGAAAGGCGAAGCCGCCCGCCGAGACGAACGTCGGCGGGACCAGCGACGCTGCACTGGTCTCGACCCCCAGAAGCACCAGCGTCCCCCGCTTCATGCCGAAGCCCGGCGATTCTCCGACCTGACCACAGGCGAAGATGGTTCCGGCGATCATGCTCCTCCCCAGGCCGCCGCCGACTCGACCGCGGACGGCGATCACCCCCCGCCGCATCATCAAGCCGACGTCGCGCCCCGCATCGCCTTCGACGAGGATCAACCCCTCCCGCATCCCCCTTCGGCTTCCGGGATAGGCCGCACCCAGACCGTCTCCGACACGACCCCGAATTCGGAGAACTCCGCCGCTCATCTCGGCCCCAGCCCAGTCGCGGCAGGCTCCATCAAGCTCGGCCAGACCGCCGGACATCTCGGCCGCGAATCGGTAGCCCACATCGCCCCGAACCGATAAGGTTCCGCCTGACATTCCTCGGCCGATCGCCGAGACGTTGCTCAGATCGCCTTCCACGACCAGCCGATCGTCGCCGGGGTCGCCCTCGAGTTCGAACAGGTCGCCCAGTTCGACCGTTGTATTGCCGACGCGCAAAGCGATGCGGGCGGCGTCGGTCGACGTCCGCCCGCGGAAGGTTTCGGGCTTGAGCGGCGAGCCGTCGACCGGGAGGCCGGTCGACGCCCGCCATCGCAACTTCAGCGGCATGATTCAAGACTCGTGGCCGTGGCGTTTCGCCGAGGGATGGACGACCTCGTCTCCGTTCACTTCCTGCATGGATCGCGATCGAGCCTCGTGGGTGACGAGATCGGCGCTGATCATCGCGTCACGCATCTGGGTAGAGAGCTCGTTCAGGTTTCCAGGAGTGTGAGGGATGAGGATCGTGTTGCTCCGCGAGGTCGCCCCGATCTCCTTGAGCGTGTCGAAGTACTGGGTCATGAGCACGAGGTTCATGACGTCCTGAGCGCTGGTGCCGGGGACGCTCTTCTGGAACTCGTCGACCGACTCCCGCAGGCCCTCGACGATCGCCCGACGCTGATCGGCGATGCCACGTCCCTGGAGGGCCTTGCTCTGGGCCTCGGCCTCGGCGGCCTTGACCTTGAGGATCCGGTCGGCTTCGCCTTTCTCGGTCGCGGCGATCCGCAGCCGCTGGGCCGCGTTGATCTCGTTCATCGCATCCTTGACCTTGCGGTCGGGCTCGATGTCGGTCACCAGGGCCTTCACGATCCCGTAGCCGAAGTCATACATGACGTGAGCCAGTTCGTTTTTCACGGCGTCGGCGATCTCGTCCTTCTTCTCGAACACGTCGTCGAGTTTGAGTCGCGGGACCCTGGCCCGGACGACGTCGAAGACGAACGCCGACATCTGGGTGTGCGGGTCCGACAGCTTGTAGTAAGCGTCGTAGACCTTGTCCGGCAGCACGGAATACTGGACCGAGACGACGACATGCACGAAGACGTTGTCCTCGGTCTTGGTTTCGACGCGGACGTCGAGCTGCTGCACTCGCAGGTTGATCCTTCCCGCGACCGTCTCGACGATCGGCAGCTTGAAGTTCAGCCCGGGCAGACCGACCCGCGTGAATCGGCCGAACCGTTGTACGATGGCGGCCGACTGTTGCTGGACGGTGAAGCACGGGCCGAAGATCAGGAACAGGATGAACCCGAAGAACAGCAGAATCGCAACGGCGAGTACGTACTCCATGGGACCACCCTTTCCCTCGATGCATTTCTTTGAGAAGCCTAAGGTTGCGACGCCTGTGCGGCGGTCGCCTCCTCTTCCCTTTCAGCCATGAACACCATAATCCATGGCACGCGTCTATTCGCCTGGTTCACTCCTTTCTTACCGGAAACCGACTCCCGATTCCGCCGATTTCGACCGGCTTCACGAGTTCAGGACGTCGTGCAGCCGAATGTGGAAGGGGCCGAGCTTGCCCCCGTAATTGCCCGAGGTGATCGCCACAAGTCCCCGATCGCCCCGGACGGCGGCCCGGACGCCCTCCGCCGTGGCCCGTTCGACGGCCTCCAGCGTGAGCCCGTCAATCACGATCTCGTAAGCGCAACGGACGTCCGCCGGCAATTCGGTCGGGACGAGGCCCCGGAGGCTTGGCGCGAAGGCCGTGTTGGTGCTCGCGCGGAGCGCCTTGTACTTGCTTCCCACCTTAGAGCCCGATCGAGCGATGCCCCCCGGAAAAGGAAGGATTACGCCTTCGATCGTCCGCATCACGGCGGCGGCCTCCTCGGCGGCGGCCAGCACGCCGGCTGGGTCCGTCCCCATCATGATGATGTTGCCGCCGGCCACGCCCTTGGTCGTGCCGAAGACCTCCTCGCAGACGAACTCGCCGTCCATCACGGGGATCCGCCAGTAGCGACGTCCCGCGAGACGTTTGGAGATCTGCCAGCCGTCGCCGAAGTATCGCAGCCGGCCGCCGACGATCACCGTCTTCTCACCCGCGGTCAGGCCGTTGTAGCAGGCGGTCGTTGGGCAGGTCATGACGCACTGACCGACCCGATTCACGAGCGCCTTCTCCAGAGCCTCGCGACTGAAAGCGAACGCCAGCAGCGAGACCCCCGGCCGGCCGTCGGGGGTCTCGCTGGTGGAAAGCCGGCGCTCGACGGCCACCTCGGCATCGCAGCCGATGACGCTCGTGGCATAGCCCGAGACCGTTCGGCCGGCGATCTCGGCCCATCGGGTCGAGTCGGCCGTCACGACGAGCCGCGCCGCGGTCATCGGAAAGGCCTCGGCGAAGGTATCCACGATCGTCACACCGTCAAGGATCATGGCCGAGCCCCCACCCGTGCGACGGGCGTCGGGCTTGCAAGATCGTCGAACCTCAGCCCAAAGTTCGCTGGATGGAACGACGCCCCTTCCGCGAGCCTCGCCGATAATTCACGCCGCGATTCAGGGGAGACATCCAACTCGGTGAACAGCGTGACGCCTCCCGGCGCCGACCGAAGCTCGCCGACCTCGACGATGATCTCTCCCCCCTTCACCACCCAGCGGGGGAAGGCGAACATCCGTCGCCGGTCGTCGTCGGGCATGTAGATCGTCACGTCTCCATCGGCCCCAGGACCGAGATGCCCCTTGCGGTCGAGCCCCAGGATCCGCGCCGGACCGGCGCGGGTGACGACGGCGATCTCTCGCAGCGTGTACTCGCGTGAAAGGTCGCCGAGCGAGGTCCGCGAGCGAACCTTCTCGGGAAGCCGGGCCATGACCTCATCGCGAAGATTCTTGCTCATCAGCAGGGCGACGACATCGGGGTAGGCGCGAAAGGAGGCGCCGTTGGGATGGTCGGTCGACATCGCGACCTTCCACGGGTCGTCGACGCGCAGGAACCACTCCAGTCCGATCGCCCACTGAAGGGCGTGGATGAAGTTGCGATCCTCGTAGACGATGGGCGAAACGCCGCAGCCGTCCTCCTGTTCGACGTCGTGGTTGTACCACTTGCGACCCAGGAGGTTCGCCAGATAGTGGCCGGTCGGGCCATCGGCCGTCATGCTGGTCGTCTCACCGAACATCACCTGGCCGACGTCCACGGTGATTCCCTCGTGAGCGTTGACGTACCCCGCCAGCGGCCCCACTTCCGAGCCGAAGTCCGCCGGCCTGTCCGGGGTTCCGCCGTAACTGTGGAACTGAATGTGGGCCATATGGACTCGTCGACCGTCGAGGGCCTGCATGCCCTCCAGGGTCTGTTCCCAGTTGCCGGGGAGACCCAGATTCAGGCCATGGAAATGGAGCGGATGCGGCAGCCCGAGCGTGTCGACGGCATCAGCGAGCGCGACGACGACGTCACGCGGAGTTACTTCGAAATGGTCGACGCAGTCGTCCCACTGGGCGATGCGCGAGCCTCCCAGCTTCCATTGCTCGACGCCGCCTGGATTCACGGCCTTCACACCGAACCCCTTGGCGGAGTCCAGCAGCCAGGCGACCGTTCGGCGAACGCGTTCGGGATCGCGTTCTCGGACGGCGTCGAGGATCAGGTGGTTGTTCCCCATCAGGACGAGCATCGCCTTGTCGATGAGCGGTACGTCGGCGAACTCGGCGTGGGCCTGCCGCGCTCCCAGGGGAGGGATCGCTGCGTCGACCGCCGTCGTGTATCCGAGCCCTGCGTAGAGGTAGCCGGTCGTGAACGAACTCGGGACGCTGCCGATCGTCCCGGAGCGGAAGTCCCGCCACCGTCGCATCACCCGATCCTCGCCTCGACGCTCCTCGGGCCGCATGATCCGCGCGGCGTTCACCTTCGAGCCAGCGACGTGCGAATGGACGTCCACGCCGCCCGGCATCACGATGCAGCCGCGGGCGTCGATCGTCCGGTCCGCCCTGGCGTCAGCATCGGTCGGCGGCGCTACGATCCGACCATCCTGGATCCAGACGTCGCCCACGACGTCGTCCGCCCTGTTCCTGGGGTCGATGATTCGACCTCCAGCGATCTTCAGAGTGCTCATTGGCTTGCCCCCGCCTTCGACGCGGCGACGGCCCGCTCGATTCGGTCAAGCCATTCCTGCGCGCCAGGCGAAGATCGCGGCCGGAACGCCCGGACGGGCAATACGACACCATCGACTCTGGTGAACGTCCCCGAGTCGTCGACGCCCGCGGTACCCGCCGGAAGGGCGACGTCGGCCCGGTCGAACGCCTGACTCCTGGGAGAGCCGATGAAGATCCAGGGGCGAGATTCAAGCGCGTCATGAGACGGCTCGGGCACTTCGCCGAGCACCAGAGCGGCGTCGAACTCCCCCGTGGCGAGCCGTCCCGCAGCCGAAGTCTCGCCTGGCAACGATTCAGGAAACCCTGCCGCGAAATCGACCCCCGGAGTGAATCCCGACTGCCAGCCCAGCACCCCTTCCGCCCCATGCGAATTGCCCGGTTCGCCGAGTCCAAGGGCGACGAACCTCGTTCCGCGGGCGAGTTCACGAACCAGGGCCGTCACCGCGTGATGCCGCCCCTCGGCTCCTTCCGCGCCCGCCCGCCCCGCGAACGCCCCGTAGAACCAGGCCCCGTAGCGAGCGCCCCGCAACACCTTCACGAGAGTCTGAAGGTCGTCGATGCGATGGCCGGTCGCCTCTTCAACACGATCCGGCTCCAGTTCACAACCTCGTACGAGGGCTCTCAGGACGTTCAGAAGGTTCAACTCCCGTCCTCGCTCGATCCTCACGAAGTGATCGGCGAGTCGCGCTGTCGGCGTCTCATCCACGTCGAATACGATGACGCGACGCGATTCTCGGCCTCCGGGGACGAAACGTCCCACGGCGTCGATCGAGTAACGCTCGAAATGACGCGGATGAGTGGTCGCCGGGTCACAAGCCCAAAAGACGATGACGTCCGCCCGCGCCTTCACTTCCCCGAGCGTCGCCCCGACCGCCCCCACGCGCTGCATTGCTGTGATTCGCGCCCAGGCTGCAGAGGCTTCACCGATCTCAAGCGTCGCGCCGAGCCGGTCCGCCAAGCCGACGACCTTCCGGACGGTCTCGTTCGTCGACCGCTCCAGACCCACAATCACTGGGGCTTGGGACTCCCCGAGGATTCGCGCGCACTCGCTGACAGCCTCCTCGATCGTGACGTCCCTTCCCTTCCTTCGGGGCGACGCTGAGTCCTCGGGAATCGTCGGCACGCCGATCAAGATTGGACGCGCCATGTCGCAGGCGTTACGAGCTTCGACGACGCGACCGGACTCCACCTCCAGCAAGATGTCGTCGCAAAGACATCCGCAGAGGGTGCAGGTGAAAGGCGCTTCGGCCGAAGCGAGATCAATCTCGTCCTTCAACGTCATGGGCGAATCGTCATCCGCGAGCAGGTTTTCCTCAATCGAAGCCCGACCGATCGGCTGTGCTGCCATACGCCCGAACATACCATGCCCTCGCGATCGTCTCCATCGCCTGAGGGCGTTGAAGGAGCCTCAAGGTTCGCATACACCGGCTTCGACCTCGACGAAGAGCGAGACGCAGGTCCAATCAGCAAACTCGGCGCATCTTGCTCAGTCTCGATGACCGCTGGAATCCCTACCTCGCTCTCGAAGTCCAGCCAAGTCTCAAAGAAGTCGGACGGCAGCTCATCCGAAATCAAGGCCATTGAAGACGCAGGATGCGTCGACTCGACCCGCCCAATTCCGCCCCGAAGGGCGCTCCGATCCCATCGACATAAGCTGTGCCGACAGGAAGGTGCACAATGAGCCGGAACGCATACACCAAGGTTCTCATCCTCTTAGGCACGCTATGGGGCGGCGCAGCCGGCTCGAATATGCACCAGGTGGCTGCCCAGGAAGCCGAAGTTGCTCCCGCCGTGGGAGATTTCTCAAGCCTGGCGGGGGACCTCTCGTCCACGCCTGCGTTTATCGATCCCAGGATGCAGCAACCTTCTAATAGCCCTGCAGGAACGACCGCCACTTACGGGCCTCGGGTCGAGATGGGTTTCTTCGACACGATCGCAGAGTCGCTCCTTGGCGACGCCTACGCTCAGGGGAGTTGGCACCCGCTCCGTCTTGGAACCTTCTTCAGCGAGGGCTGGCTCGAGCCCTAGGCCGGGGGCCCGGACGGACAGGACGGTCTCACACCTCGCCACGGGTGGTTAGGCTCCTTCGAAGGCGTGTTCTATCGACTCTGGCTCGTGAATTTCGGCTACTCGAATAGTCTCTCGAAGCCGTATGGGGGGAGTGCTTACACGGGTACGTACGTCGTCTTCCTCCCATTCAGCCGCCGGTTCGAGCTCTCCTTCAACGTGCCGTTCGTGGTCGCGAATGGGACCACGGACACAAAGCGCGGCTATCGGTTGGACTTCGGTGATCTCGCCGTGACCGCGAGGTTCCTCCTTAGAGAGTCCGAGGCTTTCACGGACACGTTCAATCTCGCGGTGGTGAATCCAACCGGCCATCCCGACACCGGCGGAAGACAGATGTCGATCTTCCCGAGGTACTCCTTCTGGTACAACCCTGGGGGTCCCTGGGTCGTCCGAGGTGGGACCGGCGTGAACATCCCGCTGAACAAGAACGACCAGCGGCCGGTCACCGGGATCACGCCCGGTGGAAATCCCCTCTTCGGCGAATCCCCCCTACAAACTGCGTACTTCGCAGACGTTGCGATCGGCCGCTATTTCCGACCTCACGACGTGCCGTTTGGCGATCTGGTGTTTTACGTGAACGCCAATATCGTCGTCCCGTTCGAGGACAGCCAGCAAGGGACCTACTTCGGGGTGGGCCCCGGAACTCGGTTCCAGATCGCGAAGGACTGGTACTTCCTGAATTACTGGGAGGTGCCTGTCGTCGGGCCCACCCCCTTCGTCTACCAGATGCAGACGGCGATTCTAAAAGTATTCTAATTCGGCGGGGCCTGCCGACGAGGGGGCATGAAACATCCCGCGACACAACCCTCAGAGCCCCCATTGATGATCAGACTCCGGAGGCGCAGCGCTTTTCCGAGTCGACTTCGACGTCTCTCCGGAAGAATCGGAACGATTCGGTAGATCCGATTTTATCCCGGCCGCCCCCATAACCGATACCTACGTCGTGCGGGGTCGGCCCGAAGGTTCGGTGTTGCCAGTCGTAAGCTTGGAGGGAGCATATGTCCAACCGGCGCAGGATCGCGGCGATCCTCCTTGCTCTCGCGAGCTGGATCGTCGAGAAGCAGACGGTCGCCCAGGAAGCGCCGGCGATGCTCTTCGAGGACCCCGCGACCGGCGCGGATGCTCCTGAAGCCGCCGCCGGGTCGACGGCCGGCTCGGTTCCGGCGGCTCCGGCCGCCCCAAATCCCTACGCGGGCGATCTGATGACCCGCTATCGGCTGACCGGCGATTGGTGGGGGGCCCGATCCGCCCTCGCCGAAAGCGGTCTGACTTTCGATCTGTTCGACACTCAGTTCTACCAGGGGGTGGCGAGCGGAGGTCAGACTCAGAAATTCCGGTATGGCGGAAAGATCGACTATCTCTTCAACCTTGACGCCGGCAAGCTCAACGTCTGGCCGGGGTTCTTCACGACTCTCCACGCCGAGACCCGGTACGGGAGCGACGTGAACAATATCGATGGGTTGCTCGCCCCATCGAACCTGCCGATGAACTTCCCGAAAGCGAACACGAATATCACGTCGATCACGGGTTTGAAGTTCACGCAGATGATCGGCCAGAACCTGGCCCTTTACTTCGGAAAGATCAACAGTCTGGATGAGTACGGGTTCCGATACTCGCCAGGGCTTGGGACCAACCGGCCTGGCCTGGAAGGATTCTTGAATACCTCGCTGGTATTCAATCCGATCGTCGCAAGAACCGTCCCCTATTCCACCATTGGAACCGGATTTGCTTTCCTCCGCGAGGGCCAGCCATGGCTCTCGCTTTCAGTCTTCGATCCTGAAGAGCGGGCGGCGACGTGGGGCGGAAACTTCTTCGCTCGCGGCGTGGTGTTGGTGCCAAATCTGATGCTCCAGGGCAAGCCCCTCGGCCGGCCAGGAAAGCTCAACTTCGGCGGAACCTGGAGCAGCGCCCAGTACAGGTCCTTCGATCCGGCTTCCTATTTAAGCCTTCCGCCGCAATTGATTTTCGACGAGCGCTTTTCACCGAAAGAAACGGGGTCCTGGTCGCTCTACACCAACTTCTACCAGGCCCTCTGGGTGGACGAGCAGGACGAGTCGCGAACCTGGGGCGTCTTCGGTCAGTTTGGGATCTCAGACGGAAACCCGAATCCGATCAAATTCGTGGCAAACGGCGGCATCGGCGGCAGAAGCATAATTCCCGGACGAACACTCGACACATTCGGAGTCGGATACTTCCATCTGGGATTGAGCAACAACTTCAAGACCCTGTCCCGACCGTTCCTGCCTCAGGGGGATGAGTACGGCGGCGAACTCTTCTACAACGCCGCTCTCACGCCGTGGGCTCGGTTCACTGTCGATCTCCAGATCGCACGTCCGAGCACTGTCCAGTATGACACCGTGATTATCCCGGGAATCCGTCTTCAGATTCTGTTCTGATGCGGCTTCGATAAGCTCTGCCTCGACCGTCCGTGCCGCAGGCCATCAATCCTCCTCCGCGGCGTGCGGTCCGCCTCCTCCTCCATTTGTTCTCGCCCCCCTGCCGGCGGGATGACCTTTGCCCTGCCAGACGTGAGACCCCCGGAGACCGGCCTGGCCCAGGGCCTAGCCATCATCCGGACGGAGAACGATGTCGCATCGACGTATCTCGTTTAGGTCAATGCTCTTGCGACCCTCGGCGACAGCGGGTTCTCCTGGTTCGCGTGGTTGATCGCCCAAACATCACGGCGAAAAGCCCGAAAATGTCCGCACGTGGTAGACTCGACTCAGACGGGTGAGGATTCATGAAAAGGTAATGGGGCCACCGTCCGACTGCTCGTCGCGTGTCCCGCCTTGACGTGACTCCCCTCTTGGATTTTGGCGCCGTCCCCTGCTCGCCATCCAGCTTTCGGCTTGAGCTGATGGGACTTGAATTGATCGACACCTGCGATTCAACGTTCCGACGTTCGAGAGGCTGCTTTGATGAGCCGCATTGGACTTGCGCTTTCAGGCGGGGGATTTCGAGCCACGCTGTTTCATCTTGGCATACTTCGATTCCTTCGCGACGCCGGGGTTCTCTCTCGGATCAGTGACATCACGTCGGTCTCTGGGGGGAGCGTCGGTGCCGCTCATCTGGTGCTGAACTGGCAGCGATACACCGGCTCAGCCGAGGAGTTCGACGAAGCCGCCGGCGAATTGATCCGCTTCATTCGACTCGACGTCCGTAACCGAATCGTCAGACGCTTCCCGGCGGCCGCGGCGGGGAACGCCTTTCGCTTGCTACTCGGTCTGGGCCGCAGTCGCCGCTGGACGAGACCTGGGTTGCTGGAGGCGCAATACGAACGCCATCTATATGGCGACAAGTGTCTCTACGAACTCCCCGCGATGCCGCAGCTTCAAATGCTGTCCACCAATCTGAACGAAGGCTGTCTCTGTTCATTCACGCGGTCAGGCCTTCTGGTCGAGCGGAGAAATGCGGGCGGCGGAACCAACTTTGAGCTGATGCCGACGACGCTGGCGACGATCCCCATGGCGGTGACGGCGTCTTCTGCATTTCCGGGGTTCTTTCCGCCGTTGCAACTAACTGCCCACGATGTAGGGCTTGAAGAGGGCGGGTTCCCTCCCCACCTGTTCACCGACGGAGGCGTTTACGACAACCTCGGCATCCGCATGTTCCGCCACATCCAGAACTCCTGGATCGGTCAGGATGCGCCATTACGGGCCGACGATTTCGTCGACCTGGAAGCCGCCAATACAGCCTTGACGGCTGCCGTGGACTCCGAGGCCGAGAGCCCCCTGGGGAGACTCGGGAGGCTGGCCAGGATTCGGTCTGAGGAGCAACGAGACCAGCACCGGACCTCGTCGGAAGATCTGCCGCAGAATCTCTGGAATGTTATCGTCCACAACAAGCTCTATTGTGAGAGAGCATTCCTTGACCTGCCGTTGGAAGATGAACAGGCGGCAGCCTTGCTCAATCTAACCAAGCGCGACCGTGTCCTTGAGATGGGAGACCATCTGAGGCTGAATCGCGCTCTGGTTCAAGCAGCCTTTCGCGCGGCTGGTGTGAAACGTCTCTTGAAGTCGACCAACATGAAATTTGATGCGGTCATTGTCAGCGATGCTGGCAAACCGTTCGCCGTGTCGCGCCGGACCAAGGCCGGTGGACTTCTCGGCGTCGCCCTTCGTTCGACCGACATCGTCATGGACCGTGTTTGGCAATTGGAGCTGGACCACTTCGGTTCTGAACCTGATTTCCTCTTCGCCCTCATGACCAAAACGGTTGAGTTGGCGGACGACCCGTGCGCGCTTCATCCTGAAATCCAACATCAGGTTTCTGGTGTACGAACCGACCTCGACCGATTCAGCGACCTCGAGATCAGCGCGCTGATTCGACACGGATACGGCGTCATGCGCAGTGTGTGCCGTACCCGACCGGATCTCTTCGGCGAACACCTTCCCAGCGGTCCTCCCTGGGACCCCATCCGTCAGACGCCTGAATCGTCGTCGACATTGTCGGCCAGCCTCGTCACTCGGCAGGCGCGGGCTCTCCAGGCTTCGTCGAATCGCAAGATATTCTCGCGGCTCTTCAGCATCCGAGATTGGCCCTCCTACCTCCACGTTCCGCTCTTGCTGGCAGCGACCGTCGGCTTGCCGTATTTCGGTTATCGCACCTACAAGAATGCAAGCCGATCCGAGATGATCGTGAACGCGATCACCTACAGCAATCCTGATTTTCAACTTGTATTACAACTCGCCCGCAACAATTCAATTCCAGGCGAATGGACGTCCCTCAAGGCCGAAGATGTCGCCGAGTTGACGCCGGTCGGTTTCAACGGGTTTCGGCTCGTCACCGACACTCGCATTTACGACTTACGCTCTTGGAACCCGGAAACGACGGCCGACGGTTCGAGTCGTGTGGTCTCCTATCGCCGACTTCAGGTACGTCGCCTCCCACCGAACCCAACTGCAGCCGGACCTGGATCAAATCAGCCCGCGAACAAGTTTCGTCTCCAACAGTTCGGCATTCACAACAATGTACTGGTCCGCTGCGATGCCAAGGCATTGCAGCCGATCCTCCGAATAGCGCCTCATGTCACGGCCGCCGGCCTGAGCGGCTTCCTCTATGAAATCGAGTTCGATCTCTCCTCGGTTCCTGAAGGCCAGGACTTCGCGATCGGCTTCGAGGTCACGGAGGGATCCGCAATCCTCGGTCCGATTGATCCCGAAATGAGGCTCGAGTTTCCCATTTTAGCCCCGACGGATGTTGCCACTATGTGGGTATTACTTCCGGAGACGCATCCTTCACGAAACTTTTCCGTCATCGGCTATGACCCGGCCAATCCCGTCAATGTCAAGTCGATTACACCGACCTATGACTTTCGAATGGCTGACGGCTCCCTGCTCGGCTGGATGCTGGTCGCCCCGCGAGACGGACACATGTACGAATGCCGATGGCCATGGAAGGTTGAATGAGGCCCCTCGGCCCGAGGCAGGGTAGTATACACACGCACCCGAGGGAACCGATTTCATCCGGCAACTCCCACGGGGCGAGTTCACGTGGGGAAGGCCACCCCGGACCGTTGGCCTTACTCGAACTCGAAGACGCTCTCGGCGGCTCCAACTCCTCCTGCTTCCGGTTGCAATGCCGCGCTTGGGGGCGACCCCTCTTGGGCTGCATGTCTGTCTTCCGCAACCGCTGGTCGCCGCCTGCGAGGGTCCAATGATACGACCGCGACTACCTGGCGATCGATGACAAGCGGCCTGACTGCGGCGCGTTCCGGTTCCCCCGCCGATGGCGAGAAGGCCGTGGTGGTCACCGGCTATCTCTCGGCCATGTGATCGTCACCGTAACGGTGCCGGCTCAATTTGGTCGATCAGCTCCCACGCCCCACCTAGTACAGTCGCATCACAGGACCGCTCAGGAAAGGAGGCGACTTTGGTCGAGACCCAAGCGTTTGCCCGCCACGCCGACGCGCGGATGACCATGAAGCACTCTCACATCGGCCTCAAGGACCACGCCAAAGGGACCACGCCAACGCCCAGGCGGGCTGCCCAACTCGACGCATGCTCAACCGTCGAGTGGCTGGGAGTCCAGCGGCGCTCAGGGGCTGCGGGTGGCTCCCCCGTCAGCGAGCCGGAGCCGCACCTGAAGTCCATAAACGAGCAAAGCCCTGCCGAGGCAGGGCTTGCGTCGTCTTCTGTCGTAAACTGTCACCAGAAGGCAGTTTACAGCGAAGTGGAGGCGGCGGGAATTGCACCCGCGCTGAATTCGACGCAAGTCTTTACACTATGTGTAATAGCGTAAATTCGGCCTGCCCTCTGTCGGAAATCTGTCGGAAAGACGCGGCGCTGTCGGAAGTCGCGGCCCGCTGGCACCTCCTGACGCCGGAAGTCAGGCTGTCGATCCTCGCCCTGGTACGGGCCGGGTGAGCCCCGCCAACCCTTCCTATCGTCCGCCCTCGCCCACGGCGGCGTAATGCTCTCCCTCGACCCCGACGAAGCGGAATTCTCGGGCCTTGCCGGTGTGATAGGACTTGTCCGCGTACTCCAGAAGGCCGGCCTCCGCCAGCCGCTGCACGGCCCCGGAGACGACGATCTTCCGCTGCTCCAGCATGCCCCGGAGCTGGTCGATGGGCAGCAGGATCGGCTCCGCCCCCTGCAGGATCTGGAGCTGCCGGGCGACGCCCGCGATCGCGGTCGGGACCCGCTTCCCCGCAAGCTGCGGGTCGAGCAGACGGATGGGCTCGTTCTGCGAGAGCCTCCAAGCCAGGTCCAGGGCCGACCAGCCGAAGGGCAGACGGGCGCGGCCTCGCGTCGCCTGGATCGCCGAGTCGAAGTCGTCTTCGTCGTAGCCCCGCGAGGCGCAGACCGCGGCCCTGATCTCCGCCGCCAGCGCCACGTCCAGCGCCTTCATGTCCCACTCCGCCGAGCAACGCCAGGCGACGCGCCAATAATTGAGCGCGTCGGTGCTGATCAGGAAGTCGGCGCGTCCTTCCGCGTCCTCGATCGACTTCTCCGCCGTCTGCTTGTCGCTCGCGGCCAGGATGACGGCCGCCAAGTCGTTGGGCGAAGAGGCGACCACGCCCGCACCCAGGTCGATCGTTTTCATCCGCGTTTCGGTGCTCACCAGGAAGTCGCCTTGTGGGCCAAATTTTTGCAAAAATTTTCGGGATCACGGGTTGCGTCACTGGACGACGAGCGGACTCCTAGATTATCCTGTAACAATCCTGATAACTCCAGGGGTATCTTGCAGGGTCGTGTGAAATCCTGTAGTTCCCAGAGCTGTAAGTGCTGGCCGGGCTGGACTTTGGCGACGTTGACTGACGGGCCCTTTGAGGTATCATTCCCTCCAGAGGGCCGAGCGGGCGGTTAAACCGCCGTCCGCAGCTCGGGTCAAACCGTGCGATCGGTCGCTCTCCTAAGGCCTGGGGGTGCTTCGGCACAATGGGGTAACACCCCTCCCGGGCCTCCATTTTTTTATCCATGTATCTACTATACCTGGATGCTTCGGGCACTCCCCTACCGCAGGACGTGTCCACCAAGCATTACGTGCTGGTCGGGCTGTGCATGCCGGAATCGGCGTGGTTCGGGCTCGACGAGCGGCTCCAAACGCTCAAACGGCGCTACTGCTTCCCCTCGGACGACCTAGATCGGTTCGAATTGCACGTCAAGCAATTCGCCGTCACGTACGAGGAACAGCGGCAGATCCCCGATTTCGATTCCCTCAGCCACGCCGAGCGGCGCTCCAGGACCCTGGACATCCGGAGGCAGAAGCTGGAGGCGGAGACCGACCGCGAGGCGCGGCGCGAGCGACGATTGCGCTACGCGGGGACGGAACCTTTCATCCACCTATCCCGGCGGGAACGCTCGCAGCTGCTGGAAGACGCCGTCGACCTGATCGCCGGTCATGAGAACATCCGCCTCTTCGGCGAGGGCGTGTGCAAGGCCCATCCGGCGGTCGTCGAAGGCCGGGCGGATGCGGTGAGGGAGTCCTTCACGCAGGTCGTGTCGCGCTTCGACACGTTCCTGCAGAAGAAGGACAACTGGAAGCTCCAGAGGAGCCCGCGTCGGTCGATCGACTACGGCCTCCTCATCCTCGACCAGGACGAGTCGACCGAGACGACGATCGAGCAGCTGTTCAAGAGATTCAGGACGGACGGCCACCCTTTCGGGAAGATGACCCACGTGATCGACGTCCCCTTCTTCGCCTCCAGCGCGAAGGTGGGCGGCCTGCAGATCGTGGACGTCGCCGCGTACGTCGTCAGGCGCTACTTCGACAAGGCCGTCCGGGAAGGGACCCACGAAGAGCGCCAGTTCCAGAAGATATTCCAGCGATTCGACCGGGACACCTACGGGCGGCTCCACGGCTTGAGGCATTACGTGCCCATGCGCACGTGCAACTGCCTCGTCTGCCAGGAACGCGGCCACTCCGCGCCGATTCCGCCGGCATGATGTTGCGCATAAAAAAGCCCCGGAGTGCCGGAGCCAAGGCTGGCTTCATGCGGCGCCGAACAGGCTGCCCTGCCTCCCCGCGTCTTCGATCCGGCGCGAGGCTTCGTCGAAAAATCCTCGATCGCGCTCCACGCCGATGAAGGCCCGGCCGGCGGCGGCGCAGGCCAACCCGGTCGCGCCGACGCCCATGAAAGGGTCGATCACCCGTTCCCCGGGGAAGGTGTAGAGCTTTACCAGCCGCTTCGGTATCTCCACCGGGAAGGTGGCCGGGTGGGACTTGTCGGCGGAGCCCCGGACGAACCAAGCGTCCATCGTCCAGGCGTGGAACTCCTCCTTCGTCATGTCGCCGCGGACGCAGGCGCCTCGGCCCTCCCCGCTCGTGATCTTCCGCCCGCGGCCGCCCTTGCTGAAGACCAGGATCGGCTCGCTGGCGCAGCGGATGACCGGGCCGCTGGGCGACATGTAGGTCCCCCATCCGCACCCGCCCCCGCCGAATCCGCCGGAGACGTGGAGGTTCTCCTCGCCCCCTTTGATCCAGATGATCTTGTCGAGGAAGAGGTATCCCGCTTCCAGGGCGGCGGCCTTGAAGGCGTAAGGGACGTCGCGGCGCGGTTTCTTGCCCATCCACCAGGGCAGGTTGACCGCCAGCCTGCCGCCGTCCACGAGGGCGGGGAGCAGGAGCGCGAGCCATTCGCGCGTGAAGGACCAGTAGTCGTCCCACGGCAGCGAGTCGCCGCCGTCGCCGTAGTCCTTCCCGCAGTTGTACGGCGGGCTCGTGACGGCCAGGGCGACGCTGCCGGCGTCGAGCGTCGGCAGCACCTCGCGGCAATCGCCATGACGGAGGAGGGCGCTATGCACACGCCCTCGCGAGCGCCTCGTCGGCCATCTGCAGGGCCTCGTCCACCTCGTCGTCGGTCGCTTCGTCGATGTGCCGCAGCTTGAGCGTCGCCCGGACGTGTTCGAGGGTGGATCGCGTCCGATCGGAATCGCCCGCGGGGTTCGCCAGGACTTTCCGGGCGGCGTCCGCCAGCGAATGAAGGCGACGGAGCGTCGTTCCGGGATCGACGTCTTCGGCGGCGGCCCCCGCGGATTCGATGATTGCGATGGCCAGGTCTTTGAGGTCGCGGATGTTCTGCATGATGGACGTCCTTTTACTGTTGCGGCCCGACCGCCGGGCCTTGCGGGGAGCGGCCGAGGCCGCCGGCGCCGCGACGGTCAAGCGAAAGACGGAGGGTCCGCGAAGCGGGAACCGTCTTGGCAGCTTGATCCGGCGTGGCTGCGGCCTCAACCTCCCCAGGCGAGGCATCGCGGCGGGCCGGGGAGAGGGCGAAGTCGGTCGCGAAGGTCATTCGGCGTCATACCGCGAACTCCAGCCGGCCAGCGCCCGGTGCCGCGCCGCGCATTCGTGGTAGTCGTCCACCAGGTCCGTCGCGAACCGCAGCAGGCCGCCCATGTCCGCCCCGTCGGCCAGCGGCTTCAGGGCCGGGCACGGCGCGGTCATGTTAGCGGGCGGGAGGCGCGGCGGCGACTCGATCGTTGAGGAGCCGCAGGCCGTCAGCAGGCACGGGGCAAGCAGAATAAACGGGCTTCGCAATTTCCTTCTCCCTCGCGACGACGGCGGCCCGGCGGGACTCCCGGAGGGCGGCGACGTCGAATTCCAGTTTCGTGGACCGCTCCAGGGCGGCCTGGTCGAGTTCGGCCGAATGGGCGATCCGGGCCCGGAGGGCTTTCGCCTGCGCAGCCTGGACGCTGACCCCCTTGGCGTGCCAGCCGAGCGCCAGCCCGGCGGCGAACAGCCCGGCCGCGGCGGCGGCCTTCCAGCTACCGGGCGTCGGCGTCATGGCCGTACTTCCCCGCGATCCACTTCACGCCGATGTTGTTGGCGCACACGATCGCCCCGTAGGCCATCACCAGGTCGAACGTGAGCGGGTGGAGCCAGGCGTGGCGCAGGAAGGCGACGCTGAGCACGGCGAACCCGATGTTGGTCCACAGCTTCGTCGACGAGGCCGTGCCGTCCTTCGGGTCGCGGATCAGGTCGCCCCACCGCATCACGCGTACACAACGTTCTCGAAGAGGTCCGCTTCGAGCGCCCGGCGGTGCTTCAGGCCGCGCAGCGGCACCTTGCGGCCGTCGGGCGTGGTGATGTTGCACCACTTCTCGAACTCGTCGGCGGCGGCCTCGAAATCGCCCTCGTTCAGCCGCTGCAGCAGGGTCGAGCCGCCCAGGTTCTTCAGGCCGAGGTTGTAGGCGAAGCTCACCAGCGCGTCGAACTGATGCTGCGCCAGCGGGACCTGGACCAGCTCGTCCACGCCCGCCTCGAATTCCTCCGCGTCGATGCGCAGCAGCTCGTCGGCCTCGTCCTAGGTGATCTCGGCGAAGGCCTCGCCGGCGCGGAGCTTGTGCCCGTAGCCGACCGTCTTGTGCCCGGCCGCGTCGCGGTAGACGTGCAGCTCCAGGCCCTCGCGGGCCTTGAGGAATTCCAGGCCCGCGGGGCTCAGCTTCATCTCGGCCTTCGCGTTCGTCTTCTCGGTCTTCTTAACCATGTCAGTGTCCTTTCTCGATGACTTTGTCCAGTTTCTGCAGGATGCGGTCCCCCTGTTTTTCGAGGCCCACGACCTTCTCGTCCAGCCGCACGACCTTCTCGATCAGCGGCTCGTTCTTCAGCGACTTCTCCTCCAGCGTGACCACCCGCCCCTCCAGCTTCGCCGCGTAGACGACGAAGCCGATCGCCTGGGCGATGAGCAGGACCGCGGGGATGATCGGTATCCGCTTGTCGAAGGTCCACTTGTCGCCCCGCCGCTCGTCCCCCGCCATGTCGTCGCTCCAATACATATGGATTCTTTACGCAACGCTATACCGCATCTCGTAAGGTTTCAATCAAAAGTTGCTCAGCCGAACAGCGCCGCGGCGTCGATCGCGGTCGCGGCCTGCCGGTGCAGGGCCGGCTGCGGGTGGAAGGCGTCGATCGTCGGGGCCCCCAGGTCGACGCGCCACTTGCGCTCGTCGGACGCGTCCTCCACCTGGATCGACCCGTCCACGTACCCGTCCTGGCCGACGAGGGCGACCGCGCGGATCAGGTCGTTGAGCCAGCTGCGGCCCGATGTCCCGGTGTCGTCGGTGTAGTTCGCCCAGTGCGGCGGCGTGCCGGCGCCCGGAGGCGTGCCGGTGAACGTCTGGTTGGCGGTGGTCGCCCAGGAGTCGGTGGAATTCGTCACCGGGAAGATCGTGGCGACGATGCAGACGGGGTCGTTCCATCGGGCCTTGGCCAGGGCGATGATGTTCTCGATGCGCGTCTTGACCGTGGCGGCCGAGGCGGCGGCGGCGAGGTCGTTGGTGCCGATGCAGATGAAGACGTGCGTCGGCGGGGCCTTGTCCACGATCGCGAACTGTTTGGGCGCGAGCGCCTCGGTGTAGGCGGCGGCGATCTTGGAGGGGACGGCCAGGCTGAGCAGCGCGTTGCGGCCGCCGATGCCGCTCTCGATCCAGCCGACGTTGCCGATGTTGATATACGGCGCGGTCGGGCTGGTGCCGTTCAGGTAGTCGCCCTGGCCGGTCGTGCCGGTCTTGTCGCCGGAGCCGCGGCCGATCGAGTCGGAGAGGATCAGCACGTTCGCCCCCGCCGCCGTCGCGGCCCCGCGCACGAGCATCGGCCCGTAGACCTGGTTCAGCGAGGCCACGGCGGTGATGGTGCCGCTCATGGTCCGGTCGTCGGCATTGTTGGTGCCGCTCATCGCCGCCTCGTTGTGGCCTGGCGTGACGATCTGGTTCACCAGCTCGTTGTAGGCGGCGGAGACCCCCAGGTGCTCGCGCCAGGTGCGGACGTAGAAGGTCTCCCCCGGCGTGATCGTCACCGGCACCGGGTCGGACTCCACCGTGTCGCCCAGGTCCATCAGCCGCGTGACCTGCCCGCCGAAGGTGACCTGGTGCATCGTCCCCAGCGGGTATTCCACCGCCGCGCGGAGGTTGAACTGGAGCAGGTTCGTGGTGCTCTCGCCGCCCAGCGGGTTGGCGTACCAGTTGACGTAGGTCAGCAGCAGGTCCTTCGCCGCGTAGAGAAGCGGCGCGCGGAACATGACGCGGTTGTTCTTGACGTTGTTCGTGTTGCCGGTGTTGGCGTAGCTGTACGGCACCATGTTGCGGTTGCCGGCGGCGATCATGGCGGCGGCCTGCGCCCCGGCGGTCCCGTTGAGCCGCACCAGGCCCGCGGCGCTGGGGTTGGCGGCGGCGGCGACCGCGACGCCGATCAGGGCGTTGCCGCTCGACGCGAGCGTGCATTTCTTGGCCCCGTCGGCCCAGTAGATCCGGTCGCCCGCGGCCCAGGCCTCCGACGCGACCTTGGGGAGGCCGTAGACGCCGACCATGCCCGCCTCCACCTCGGCCCCGCTTTGCGCCGCCCCCCTGGCGACGCCGAAGAGGGCCCCGACCTGCAGCCCGTCGCCGGCGGCGAGCGGGTAGGGCGCGGGGAGGGTGATCGTGTTCCCGTTCTGGATGGCGTTCTTCATGGCGTTTCTCCTTCTTGCGTGTGTGTGTTTGTTTCGTGTCCCGTCGGGTCGGGTCAGGTCAGCTCGGCGTCCGCCGCCCAGTGCACCGCCAGGGTCTGCCCGGCGGAGCTGCCCGCGGGCGTGACCAGGCCGACGTTGAACGAGCCCTCGCCGGCGATGTACGCGGCGGCGCTGCAGTCGAGCGTGGCGGTGAGGTTGCGGACCTGGGCGTTGGCGTTGATCGGGTTCATGAGCGCGACGGTCGGGGCCGCGCGCTTGGCGACCCGGAAATGCACCGTCCCCAGCTGCTGGTCGGCGGAGGCCCCGACGACCTGCGAGGCGATCATGCCGCCCGCGTGGGAGCCGCCGCCGCTCGCCGGCAGCACCTCCACCGGGAAGGACTTCTCGAAGTAGCGCTGGCAGAGCGCCAGCTCGGTCGCCGGGTGGCGGCGCTCGTAGGGGGTGGGGGCCGCGCCGATCTCCAGCTGGACGCCGGTCACGTCGCAGCAGTCGGCCGCGCCGGCCGTGCCCACGGGGGTCCAGTTGAACCGCACCGCCAGCTCCTGCGCCCCGGCCGGGATCGTCCCGGTGAAGCTGTAGCGGGTGCGCGTGCCCGTCAGGACGGCGGTCGCGTCGATCGCCGCCGTGCTGAACCCGGTCCACGAGCCCGAATTGAGCGAGGCGGCGCCCTGGTCGGCCCCGGTGCCCGACAGGAGCTGGACCGTCAGGGCCGAGCCGGCGGCGGAGAAGTCGGCGCCCTTGCTGGCGTGGAAGGAGAGCGTGACCTGCTGGCCCGCCATGTCCCGGCAGTTGGCGGACTCGACGACCTGGCCGAGATAGACGGTGGAGGCCGACAGCGAGGCGACGGTGCGCTGCAGCCGGGCCGCGTGCGGGAAGTCCAGGTCCCCGGTCGCCACGCGCCGCGAGGTCATGTCCGAGCCGGCCGTGATCGCGAACCAACGGTCGACGGCGAACTTGGTGGAGTTCGTCAGGGCCAGGCCGTTGCCGACGTTCCGCTGGTCGAACGCCATGGCGCCGTTGACCAGTCGGTTGCGGTTGCCCGCCGGGCCGATCGGCCCGATCGCGCCGGAGACGGAGACCGTCCAGTCGGTCACGCCGGTCGCCGACCCCGCCGCCGCCCTGACCAGCAAGGTCAGCGTCCGGGTGCCTTGGTCGTACGCGACGACCACGCCGTCGTAGTGGACGTTCGCCGGGTCGCTCGTCCGGGCCACGCGCACGCTCGAACCGACGGCGAAGGAGACGTCGGCGGCCAGCACCCAGGCCTGCGGGCCCGACAGGCCCGCGTCCTTCGACGTGGCGGAGGTGGTCGTGCGCAGCCGCGACGCGTCGGCGAGCAGGTCGACCATCATGGCGAAGAGGCGGGGGAGCTGCTCCCCCGTCCCGGCGGTCACGATCTCGTTGTAGCCGTAGCCGTTCAGCAAGTCGGTGTCGTACTGGATTCCGTTCAGGTACATGATGGGCATATCAGGCGATGACCTCTCTCAATTCGGCGGTGAAGCTGTGCAGGTTGTAGGCGGCGTGCTCGATCGGCTGCGGGCTCGTCATGGTGGCGAGGAACGAGCGCCGGGCCGCGTGCCGGTCGTCGCCGGGGTCGATCAGGACGAAGAGCTGGCCGGCCTTGCCGAGCTTGCGGAGCATCTCGAAGCCGCTCACCATCGCCTCGTCCAGCGGCAGGTACTCGACGCGGAAGGCGTAGGTCCGGCGGGTCGGCCGGGCCGCGTAGAATTCGGCCCCGCCGTCGCTCGCCAGCTCGGTCGAGTCGTCGCGCCAGCCGAGCTGCGCGCCGTAGGCGTAATTCCGCGAGGGCTGCCAGGCGCGGGCGATGAAGAGCCGCGCCAGGTCGATATGCCCGTCGGAATTGGCCTGGTCGTCGACCTCGATCAGCCAGTAGCGGGCGTTCACGGTCGTCGGGGCCAGGTGCAGGATCGGCTGGGGGTAGCCGCGCCGCTCCTCCTCCGCCAGGCGGCCGTCCCAGAACGAGGGATGCCCCCAGGGGAGCGACCCGAAGGGGTAGATGATCGGGAACGGCTCGACCCGGCCGGAGTCGTAGGCGGGGGCCGTGCTGACGTATTCGCCGCTCAGGCAGGCGAGCGCCGCGCCCGAGGATGCGTCCGCGGCCAGGGCCGGGCTGATCCCGACCGAGCCGGAGGCCGTCTCGGACGCGGACGCCGCCCCGGAGCGCTTGTAGACGGAGGCCGCGCCCGCCTCGACCTGCTTGCCCCAGAGGAGGAGGCCGCTCGCGCCGTCGCCCAGGTAGGTGACGCCCAGCGACGGCGAGAGGATCAGGTGGCGGAAGTCGGGCCCCAGGCCCGGCGAGGCGGGGATCTGCGCCGTGAGCCAGCAGCGGAACCAGCCGCCCGGCAGCGCCGCGACCCCGGCCGCGTGCAAGATCCCGCCGGCGGTGGCGAACGTCGAGGCCACGGCGCCGGCGGCCAGGTCGAAGTCGGCGCGCACCGAGTCGGCGCCGTCGTTGTGCTCCAGCCGCAGGTGGCGATTCCCGCGGGGCCGGACGAAGACGCTGCTCGTGGCCTTCGCGCCGGGCGCGATCAGCAGGTCGGCGGCGGGGTTCCACTGGTAGTGCGGCCCGCCGGCGGAATTCTCGCGCAGCAGGTCGGCGGTGTTCGTCCCGTCGGGGGCGACGGCCTGGTTCGCGACGACGGCCGCGCCGACGGGCGCGGACCACCAAGGGCCGGCGAGGTCCTCGCTGTCGCGCAGGCGGTTGCCGCCCAGGCCGATCGAGCCGGTGAACGCGTAGAGGGTCGGGTCGCCGGGCAGGCGGAACGCGTCCCCGGCGCGGATCATGGCCGAGCCGCCGGGGCGCTGGACGGTCAGGCTGGTCGCCCCCGCCGTCGCGGACGCGGCCAGGGTCGCGCCGCCCCAGGCCGGGCGGTCGCTCGCCCGGGTGCGGACGGCGGCGGCGCGGCTGAGGTTGTGCTTGGGGATCACGACGGCCCGCACGTCGCGCGAGACGATCAGGTCGGCGTGCAGCCGCGCGCTCGCCCTCGTCGCGTCGGCCGAGCGGGCCACGCGCGAGAGCAGCGGGTCCTGCAGGTTGGCCAACGGCAGGGCCGGCAGCCAGTTCCCGCCGGAGAGGACCGGGGCGAAATAGTCCGGGTCGGCGAAGTTCGGGAAGCACATCATGATGTTGGCCATTCTTTCACCCCCAGAGCTGCAGCGTGATCGCGCCGGCGGCCAGCTCGCCGCCGATCCCCACGACGCGGAACGATTTCCCGCCCGACCAGTCGAAGCGGTCGAGGTCGAGCGCGACGACGGAGCCGAGCGCCACGCCCGCGCCCTTCAGGAGCGAGGCGGGCAGGCGGACCTGCAGCAGGTCGCGGCGGACTTTGTACAGGTCGAGCAGCCGCGCCGCCTCGGCGGCGGCGGCGGCCTCGTCGTCCAGCAGCGTCGCCGCCTGCTTCTCGCCGGCCATCGGGTGCTTGGCCTGCACCGTCGCGTCGACGGCCGCGGTCGTGCGCAGCTCCTGCTTCAGGAAGTTGCGGCGGTCCTGGCCGACCGAGCCGACCACGTCGGAGTCCGCCATGACGGTCCAGTTCCGGCGGTAGCCGACCGTGACGCGGAACGCGGGCAGGCCCCGGCCCTCGCCCCGCGCCGACAGGCGCTCCACCGGCTCGCCGCCGGTCGCGACCAGCTCGTGGCGCTCGATCGTCAGGAGGGGCGAGCCCGAGGGGGCCTCCAGCCGGCCGAGCCGGAACCGGCCCAGCGGGTCGACGGCCCAGTAGCCGCCGACGCTGCGCAGGATCGCGTCGAGCACCGGCCCCGTCGTCAATTCGTCCTCGCCGCCCCAGAAGCCGACCGCGGCCGGGTTGGCGAGGTCGAGCGCGGCGACCGAGGCGGAATCCACGTCGCCGGAAGGGACCCCGGCGGCGACCAGCACGCGGCGGGCCAGCTGCGCGGCGGTGCGGTCGGCGGCCGTCGCCCCCTCGGTCGCGTCGCAGGTGACGACGGCGGAGGGGCTCGTCCCCAGCCGCAGGTAGGCCCCGTCGCCCGAGGCGCCGAGGTAGTAGTCGTATTGCCCACCCGCCGGGCTCGCGGCCTGCAGGGCGGCCAGCGAGGCGTGCGCCGTCCCGGCGGCGACGGCCGCGCCGCCGACATACACGCCGTCGATCGACCGGATCTCCGCCGAGCTGACCTGATAGGCGAGCTTGGTCGTGTTCACCAGCGGCGGGGGGAGGTTGCGGCACTTGCCCAGGAGCAGCGGCTTGGGCTTGTCCTTCAGGTCGTCGGCCACGCCTTCCACGCCGTTGGGCAGGACGTTGTCGCCCGCGAACTTGAGCGGCTGGAAGGGCTTGTCGGCGACCTCGGCCCGGCGGTCGCGCAGGACCACGGCGATCGTCGTCAGGGTCGGCTCGATCTGCTCCATCACGCCGGTGAGGATCGGCGGGAACCCGGACGGGTGGGGCGCGCCCGCCGTCCCCATGCGGACGACGATCGGCCGGCCGTCGAACCCGTATTCCAGCAGGCCGTCCAGCGCCCCGTCGGCGTTGTTGAGCACGACGGCCCCGCCGCCGGAGCCGCTCGCCCCCTCGGTCGCCAGCGCGTCGACCAGGTATTGCGCCCAGTTGCCCGGGTCGACCAGGCGGGGCTCGTAGACTTCGTTCGCCGGGGACTCGGACGGGCGGGTGACGTGGCCCGGCGCGGAGGCGAACCGCAGGACGCGCTCGCCCGCGATCGCGGGGTCGTAGGCGGTCATCTCGACCAGGTACAGGGTGCGCGCCGTCATGCGGAGGCCGCCCGGCGCAGCAGCGCGCCCATCGTGCGGAATTCGGCGGCGAGGGCGGCCAGCCCCTCGCGCAATTGCGTCGTCTCGGACGCGGACTGGCTCCGATACGCCCGGAACTCCCGCGCCAGCGAGTCGTCGCCCCCGGCGGCCCGGAGCATGCGCCGCGTCTCGTCGTTGCTGTAGACCCGCGAGGGGCGGCCCAGCGTGAGCAGCTCGGGCCCGCGCTCGCCCACGAGGACGGTGCCCGACGCCACGCCGCCGTCGGCGTAGCCCCGCGGCGCGAGGCCGATGAGCAGGTCGAGGTAGGCCTGGACCGTGCGGTTGGCCTCGTCGTAGCCGGGCGTGCCCCGGCCGTAATAGCCGATCGCGGCGTTCAAATAGTCGGTCGAGGCCTGCTGCACCTGCGCCCGCGCCGTCGCGTCCCCCTGGAAGGCCTTGTCGTAGGTCGACGCGGCCGCGTCGCGGACCGAGCGGAAGATCGCCTCGGGGTCGGCCGTGCTCAGGTTCGGGTCGAGGTTCAGCTGGTCCTTGAACGCCTGCAGGCCCGCCACGTATTCGAGCCGGTCGGCCACGGCCTGGATGACCTCGGCGGCGGTCCGGCCCTGGGTGCGGACGGCCTCCAGCGCGTCGACGAGCGGCCCGTCCAGGACGCCGGCCGACTTCGCCGCGTCGTAGGAGAGGCGGCGCAGCGCCTCGGCGTAGGAGCTTTCGTCGCCCCGGTCGAACGCGTAGTCCCGCCCGTCGAGGGAGAGGCGGCTGCCGCCGGACTGGGTGAGGACGCCGATGAGCTGGCGGCCCGCGAGCGACGCGCCCGAGAATGCGGAGACGAGTTGCAGCATCGCGCCGACCTGCTCCGCCATCGACTGGACCCCCTCCGTCCCCATGTGCTTGGAGAGGTAGGAGAGGCCGCCCAGCGCGCCGGAGGCGTCGGTGTAGCCCTCGAAGCTGGCCGCGGGGTGCTTCACGCCGCCGCCGCCGAACAGGCCGCCCACGGCGTTGCCCAGGAACGAGCCGGCCAGCGCCCCGACGGGGCCGCCCCAGGAGCCGAGCAGCGTCCCCAGCGTCGTCCCGAACGCGCCCGCGCCCGCCAGGCCGCCCAGGACCGTGCCGCCGATCCCGCCCAGCGTCCCGCCGACCGTCGCGCCGATCCCGCGCTGGCCGAACAGGGCGTTCGCCAGGTAGTTGCCGCCGAAGCCGGCGAGGCCGGCGGCGGGGGTGAAATACTGGCCGAGCAGCTGCGCCGTCGTCGGGCTGCCGATGCCGGAGGACATGGATGCCTTGGCGAACAGGCCGCCCAGGTTCGCGCCCGAGGCGCCGGTGAGGAAGTTGTAGGCCGAGGAGAGGCCGCCGAGGTTCGAGGCGATCGCGCCGACGCCGGAACTCGACGGGGCCTGGTAGCCGCCGCCCGCGCCCCCGCCGCCGCCCGCGACGGCGCCGAGGCCGGGGACGATCCCGCCCAGCACGCCGCCGATCACGGGGCGGAACACCATCGCCGCCGCGACCTCCGCGGCCGTGCGCAGCATGATCTTCCGGATCGCGTCGCCCAGGTCGGAGAACGAGTCGACGCCGCCGCTGAAGATGTTCTCGAACGCGTCGGCGAACGCGTCCTGGATGCGCTCGCCCGCCTGGATGAAGGGGCGCTCGGCGTCCTCGCGGGCCTTCTCGATCGCCCGCCGGCGCTCCTGCTCGGCCCTGCGCTGCGACTCCACGGCGGCGTCCAGCGCCCGCTGCTCGGCCGCCCGCGCCCGGGCCAGGTCCATCAGCCGGGCCTCCTGCTCCTCCGTCAGCCGGGTCTCGCCGCGGGCGAGGGCGTTCTTGACCTGCAGGACCTCGTTCTCGGCCTCGATCAGCCCCTTCACCCGCTCGTATTCCTGCGCCGAGCGGGACTGCGCGTCCGCCAGCCGGCGCACCTGGTCCAGCTCGCGCTGCTGCGCGTCCAGGTAGTCCTCGTAATCCCGCGTGCGCGCCTTGCCCGCGGCGGAGCCGCCCGCGCCGGAACCGTCCCCGCCCGCGCCCCCGCCGCCGGGGGGCTTGGGGGGAGTTTCCAGCGAATTGCGGAACGCGGCCGCCCTGCGGTCCAGCTCGGCCTGCGCCTTCGCGATCTCCGCCCGGACCTGATCGAGCTTCTCGCGCGCGGGGCCCGCGCCCGGACCGCCGTACGGGCCGGAGGCGGCCTGCGCCTCGGCCTGGGCGATGAAGCGTTCCAATTCCTTGCTCTCCAGCGTCTTCTCCCCCACCAGCGCCACGAGGTCGCGGTCGGAGAAGCCCTGCAGCAGCCCGAACAGCCGCTGATACGCCCCGGTGAGGTAGTCGACCTGCTCGGCCAGCGTGGTCAGGTAGACGCCCGCGCCCCGGATCAGGGCGTTCAGGGGGCCGAACTCCCCGCCGGCGCGCTGCAGCGAATTCGTCAGCTGCGTGAAGCTCTCGGCGACCGTCTTGGGCAGCGTGCCGAACTCGTTGCGGATCGCCTCGCCCTGCGACAGCAGCGCGTCCACGACCTGCTGCGACGTCAGCTTCCCTTGCTTGGACAGCTCGCGCAGCTGCTCCACGGTCACGCCCATCCCCTTGGCGATCGCCTGGGCGACGCGGGTCATGTTCTCCATCACGGAGCGGAACTCGTCCCCCTGCAGGCGGCCCGAGGCCAGGGCCTGCGACAGCTGGATCACGCCGGCCGCCGCCTCCACGCTGGTCGAGCCGCCGATGCGGATCGCCTTCTGGAGCGTGTCGACGACCTGCAGCATGTCGGACTGCGACCGGCCCAGCTCGCGCGAGGACGTCGCCAGGCGGGTGTAGAGGGTGACGGTGGCGTCCAGGCTGTTGCGGTTGCGCTGCGCCAGCTCGTAGAGGCGTTTCTGCGCGAACTCGTACTCGGCCGCGGTCTCGGTCGTCAGCTTGATCTTGGCCTGCAGCAGGCCGTAGCCGTCCACGGCGCGGACCACCTCGCGGACGGCGAACGCCCCGGCGGCCTGGCGGGCCATCTGCCGGAACTGGTCCTGCACCGCGCGGGAGGCGGCGTCGATCGCCTTCAGGCCCTTGCTCGGCCCGTTCGTCGCGTCCTCCAGCCGCTGGAGCGCCTTCTGCCCCTGCGCCCCCAGGTCGTTGAGGGCGCGCTTGACGACCTCGGAGTCCTTGGTGGTGAAGCGGACGCTGACGGTCTTCTGGGCCATGCGCTACTCCGTCGCCGCCGCGTTGCGGCGGTCGCGCTTGTCCCACTCGGAGACGATCAGTTCGGGCAGGCGGGCCTCCCAGTTCGCGGCCAGGCGGCCGAATTCGAGCCGCTTGCGGATATGCACCTGGCGATAGAGGAGGAACATCACCTGCGACTTGCCCCATTTCGAGTGCAGGACCAGCAGGGCCACTCCCGGCTTGCGCGTGGGGACGAAATCGAGCGCGCCGCGGAAGTCGCCGGGGCGGAGGCGGCGGTTCCCCTTGCGGCCCACGGCGGGGGTCGGGACGGCCAGCCAGCGGGCGCCGTTGCGGCCGGAGATGATCGCGCCGTCCTCGAAGGCGGCGATCGCCCTGGGCCACTTGCTGTAGACGGTGGAGGCGGCGCGGAAGCTGCCGACGCGGCGGGCCGGGTAGACCTGCGACTGCCAGGTCTTGGAGACGCTCTTGCCGGGCCTCGCGTCGCGGTCGAGCCCGGCCTTCACGGTCTGGGCGCGGATCTGGCGCTTCAGGCCGTTGGACGCGACGCGCACGGCGGACTTGGTCGCCCAGCCGCCGTCGTTCCGCTCGCGCTTCATGTGCTCCTCAAGGTTTCCTTCGATCGCCGCCCTGAACATGCCGCTCCGCCTCCCTCTTCTTCCGTTCCAATTCCGCCTCGGCGGCCGTCATGGCCGCGAAGGCGTCCATCATGATCGCCGCCTGGTCCATCGTCCCGCCCGCCTCGGGCAGGTGCCCGGCGCCCATCCCCGGCGCGGCGAGGCGCCACAGCCGGAGCGTCTCCCAGTCGCCGCCCGTCAGGCGGAGCCGGGGGTT
Source organism: Paludisphaera rhizosphaerae (assembly GCF_011065895.1). Taxonomy (NCBI): domain Bacteria; kingdom Pseudomonadati; phylum Planctomycetota; class Planctomycetia; order Isosphaerales; family Isosphaeraceae; genus Paludisphaera; species Paludisphaera rhizosphaerae. The sequence continues at coordinate 354,788 of NZ_JAALCR010000001.1, forward strand.
TTCGTCGTACCAGTCGCCGAGGACGTCCCAGCCGTCGAGCCCGTCGGGGGGCCGTCCGCCGCCGCCGAATTCGCCGGGGTTCCGGGCGACGGCGACGGCGATTCGGAGTTTTTTTCCGCGTCCGCGGGCAGGTAGAGCAGGTCCATGATCCGCAGGCCCAGCGCGAACGCGTCCATCCAGCCGAGCCGCTCAAGCGCGGCCTCGGTCAGCGCGCCGTCGGGCCCGAATTGCAGCTCGACGCCTTCGAGCGACTTGAGGAACCGCCTGCAGGCCAGCGGCAGGCGCAATTCGGCGTACTCCGCCTGCATCGCCAGCAGGTCGCCCAGCGGCGGCCATTCGGGCGCGAGCTGGCGGACCAACGCGTCGTAGTCGCGCAGCAGCTGATCGGGCGCGCCGGACGCGATCGATTCCACCTGCTCGACGATTTCGAGCAGCTCGGCGCGCTGGGATTCCTCCACGATTCCCGCGATCCCCGCCCGGACGGCCTGGCGGACCTCCGCGGCCGAGGGGTTGCGCAGGCCGTGGCGGGCCAGGTCGGCGTGGTACTTCGCGCGGGTGCGGATCGTCGGCACCGCGAGCATGGCGGTGCGCCCGCCCCCGCCGGATACGGCGGGGAGGGCGTGGGGGACGAGTTCGTCGGTCGATATCGGCAACATGCTCACCCCCTACCAGAAGCAGACGAACGCGCCGGCGTCGGCGTCGGGGGCGACGAAGCCCAGCTCGACCACGTCCAGCCCGTCGCGGTCGCCCGGCGCGTAGCCGGAGAACTGCGCCGCCGGGACGGTCACGGCGATCCGGTTGCCGACCCCCGTGCCGACGCGGGCGTGGACCTGCCGGCGCACCCCGTCGCGGTAGTCGAGGAAGTAGTCGCGGTCGGCGATCAGCGTCTCCTGCGGGTTCAGCGAGCCGGCCGTCTGGCGGGCCGTGATGATCGCGTAGTCGAAGGCCTCCTTGGCGTTGGGGTTGTCGGGCATGACGATCTGGTTGCCCATGTCGAGCGTGAACTGCTGGATCGCCTCGGCGCGGCGGTCGACCTTGAACGCCGAGTTCTTGTAGACCGGCACGACGGTGTTGACGAACGCCGCCGCCGGCACCGCCGCGTCCTCCTTCGAGGCCAGCATGCCGGTGAACGTCCAGTCGACGTACGGGGCCTCGCCGGAGGGCATGGTGATCACGCCGGTGCCGCGGCAGCCGGTCATCTTGTAGAGCAGCCCGTCGCGGTAGGCGTACAGCGTCAGGCTGGGGATCGAGACCGACGCGGGCCTGTACAGCACGTTGGCCGGGATCTGGTAGCTCGTGGTGGTGGTCAGGTTGCCGCCGAGCGTGTCGGTCAGGCCCGCCAGTTTGGCGGCGGAATAGTCGGCGACGACGCTGTTCCCCTGGACCGCGCCGGTGAAGGCGACCGGCATGCCGCGATAGGCCTGCGCCGTGGAGGACGCGGACGCGCCGAGCGTCGCGGCGGACGGGCTCGCGCCGGAGGCCAGCGCCTCGGGGGCGACGGGGACGGCGGCGGCGGTGATCTGCTCGGCCCAGCCGGAGGCCTTGAACAGCTTGCCGATCTCCGGCGGGGTCGCGGCCGCGCCCGATCCCTTCAGGTAGGTGCGGAAGCTGACCTGCACGTTCGTGCCGCCGACCAGCGGGGCGCTGCCGTCGAGCGAGCCGGTGTGCTCGTTGGTGGTGACGAGGCGGGTGTTGGGGGCGAGCTGCAGGTTCTCGACCTTCACCGCGTCGGTGGAGCCGGCGGGGGCGGCGTCCACGCCCTCGGTGGACTCGATCTTCGCCAGCAGGACGGCGTTTCTGGTGCGTAATGCCATGGTCGACTACTCCTTCTGTTCGGTGGTTTTCTTGGGGCGGCCCAGCGGCGCGGCGGACGGGACGCGCCGGACCATCCGGTCCTGCAGGTGCGGGTCGTGCTCGGGGTGGATCGCCTCCGGGTCCTCGCCGGTGAAGGTCGTCTTGCACTCGGCCGGCGGGGCGGCGAGGGTCTTGTTGGGCGGGATCTGGTCGGTCATGGGCGTCTCCTTTGCCGGTTCCTGGGTTACGACGGGCCGACCGCGTACGGGTCGCCCTGCCTGGTGAAATAGCGGATCTCGAATTCGACGGCGAAGTAGGCCGTCGGCGTCTCCATGCCGTCGCGGTCCACGTCGAACGCCGCGGCCGTCTCGGTCACGTCCTGGGCGAATCCGCCCAGCGTGTAGTCGTCGTTCAGCGCCCGCACGACGCGGGCGTAGAGGTCGTTGTTCGCCGCGGCGAGCGTGTCGCGGCCGGGGGTCTGGACGTAGCCTTCGACCGTCACGGCCATGCGGTAGTCGGTCGCCCCGTGCGTGCCCGAGTCGGCGGACTGGTCCCCCTCGATCACGTTCAGCGTCGGATAGTCCTGGACTTCCGCCTCCAGGTCGCGCTCGACGCGCACGCCGGCCAGGCCGGCGAGCGTGGCGACGAGGTTCTGGAGGATCTGCTCGCGGACGGGGACGGGCATCGATCAGGCCCCCCGCTCAACGTAGAGCCGCCAGGCGAGGTTCTCCTCGTCCGGCTCGGCCTTGGTGACCTTGTAGCTCTCCAGGCCGACGTGCAGGACGTCGCCCCGCGTCGGCCGGGCGGGCAGGTCGGCGCGCGGCGCGTCGAACCGCAGGGCCGGGGCGCTCGCGCCGGTCTGGCCCAGGGCGAACCCCGCGTCCACGCGCTCCGCGACGCGGACCGCCCGCAGGGGGACGGACGGCCCGCCCGCGTGGGGCGTGAACGTCGCGTCCACGCCCAGGTTGGGGTCGGCGAAGAGCGCGGAGAGCGCGGCGGCGAACGCGGTCATGCGGCCCGGCCTACGACGTGAAGGAGCCGTTGAGGCGGACGCGGCCGATCGTCTCGCCCGCGCCGCTCCCCACGGCCAGCACGGCCGCGCCGATCAGCTTGTTGCCGCTCGACGTGGTGGTGCAGGCCTTGGCGGAGTTGTCCCAGTAGACCAGCGCGCCGACCGTCCAGGCCTGCGAGGCGGCCTTCTTCAGGTCCCAGACGCCGACCGTCGAGGCCTCGACCGCGGCGCCGTTGCCGGCCTTGCCCTGGGCGACGCCGAAGATCGAGCCGACCAGCAGGCCCTCGCCCGATTCGACCGCGTAGGGGGCGGCGAGGGTGATCGTCTCGCCGGGTTGGATGAAAGTGGATGCCATGTTCGGTGTCTCCTATCGATGTCGATGTTGCGTTGCGTCGTCGTCGGGGCTTACGCGCCGGCGTTGGTGAGCGCGCCCACCGTGTCGATCGCGCCGACGCCGTAGTCGAGGCGGATCTTCCACTCGGTGCCGTCGACCCGGAAGCCTTCCTTCGTCTCCAGGTACGGCTCCTGCTGGCCGTCCAGGAACGCCACCTCGATCACGGGCGCGACCGACGGGTCGGCGAACAGGTAGCGGCGGGTGCCGGTCAGGCGCGGCGTGTCGACCACGTCGTTGAACAGGCCGGCGACCTTGTTCGGCACCTGGAACTTGCTGGTGACGTCCGGGTCGTACTGCGCGCCGTTCAGGATCTTGGCCGCGCCGCCGAGGCCGATCGGCACCGCCAGCACGGACGGGCGGATGTCGAGGTAGTCGTTGCCCGACTGGTCCTTCTGCGACGCCATGAGCACGCGGTCGGCGTCGAGGCCGGCCACGCCGAGCGCCGAGCCCGTCCCGATGTTGCCGCGGCTGGCGTGGAACAGCGTGTTGCCGTCGGGCATGGTCGGCCCCAGGCCGGAGTTGAGCGCCAGCAGGGCGTAGACGTCGGCCTCGATGGACAGCTTCGCCGCGCGGCCGAGCTGGGACGCCAGCCGGTCGAACGCGCCCATGTCGTCGTTGATGATCGCCTGGCGGGTCAGGGCGATGATGTTGCCGAAGGTCTCCGCCTTGATGCCCTGCTTGGTCGCGTCGCCGATCGGCTTGTTCTTGAACTCGCCGTTCTCGTTCACCTTGTCGAGCTTGCCGAAGCTGCCCAGGCGGTAGCGGTTGTGGACGCGGAAGTCGGAGACGCTGCCGACGGCGCAGAAGCGGCGCCAGGTGTCGGGGGCGGTCGCGTACGCCGCGAGCAGGATTTTGTGCATCGCGGTCTCCAGGATGACGGGGAAGTCGCTGGTCCCCTGGTATCCCGCCGCGCGCAGGTTGAACGCGGCGCCGGCGACGTCCATCTTGTTCATGCCGCGGGTCTTGACCCCGGCCCGCTCCGCGCAGTCGCGGGCGAGGTCGAAGAGGGAGAGGCCGCGGCTCTCGCCCGGCTCGACCTTGGCCTTGGTGTGATCCTCGACCAGCTTCTGCTGGCCGGCCTTGGCGACGATCCAGTCGGTCGCGCCGCGCACGAATTTGTCGTGCTCCTGGTCGCCGAGCATGACGTGGGAGCGAATCTCGCCGGGCCGGTCGGACTTCTCGGCCAGCAGCGTCAGGGCGCGTTCGCGGGCCTTGTCGACGGTCGCGCCGTCGGCGATCAGCTTGTCCACGTCCGCCTGCGCCATGCCGGCGGCGCGGCCGATCTTGACGATCTCGGCGGCGCGGTGGCGCTCCGCCTTCACGGCGTCGGCGGGGTCGGCCGGGGCCGGGGACGAAACGGCGGCCGGCGGGGTCTCCGCCGGGGCGGCACGGGTCGGGGTCGGGGCGCCTTCGGCGGGCTGCGCTTCGGGCGTGTTGGCGGTCTCGGTGGCTTGGGGCATGGCTCTCTCTTTCGTGGAAGGAAGGTTGATGATTCGGCAGGGGTAGGCGCTCCGTTCGTCCGCGCGGCGGCCCGCGCCGGGGTCGGCGGGGATGGGGACGAAGGAGATTTCGTACGGCTCCCAGTCGGTCGCGCGCCACTGGTCGGGGCCGTCGTCGCGCACGGTCTTCTCGTACTCGTGGGGGATGTACCCCATCGAGACGTGGCGGATGATGCCGGCCTCGATCTTGCGCAGGATCGCGGCCGTCTCCGGGCCGTCGTCGATGATCACCTCGCACTCGCCCTCGCCGTTGCGCATCCGGGCCGTGCCCGGCACGACGGCCCCGATCACGTCGTCGAGGTCGTGGGAGCTGTGGGCGTTGAGCACGCTCGCGCCGGCGTTCAGGCGGGAGAGGCGCACGGCGTTCCCGCCGGTCTCCAGCTCCTCGTCGTAGGACTTGCCGCTGCGCCAGTCGTAGCGGCGGACCTTCGCGCCGGTGGTGAACACCACCTTGAAGCGGTTCCTCGGGGCCTCGGCCCCGTCCCGCGCCTCGGCGCGCAGGACGCGGGCCTCGATGTGCTGCATGGGCAGGTCAATCGTCTGATTCGGATTCGGCATCGGTGCGGCCCTCCTTGGCTGCGGCTGGTTTCTCGGTCTTGTCGGCCTGCATCGCGCCGCTGCGGGCGGTCTTGCGCGGGTCGGCGTCGGAGACGACGCCCCGGGCGTCCATCTTCTTGTTGTAGGCGGCGATCTCGTCCAGCTGATCGTCCGGGTCGTAGCCCCGCTCGGCGACCATCTGGGCCCAGGTCAGCGCGCCGGTGCGCACGGCCAATTCGGCGGCCATGCCGTCCTTGTACGGGTCCACCATCTGGAACGGCGGGCAGGACCATTCGACCGAGTAGTCGACGGCGGAGATCAGGCCGGCCAGGTAGGCGCGGTCGATGAAGCGTCGCCAGACGGGCCCGCAGAGCTGCGGGATCAGCACCTGCCAGCGGACGTATTCCACCCAGGCCCGAAACTCCAGCAGCCCGTGGCGCAGGGAGGAATAGTTGACCTGGCTGAGGTCGCCGGTGAGCTGCTCGTAGGTCACGCCCAGGCCGGCGGCGATCGAGCGCAGCCGCGCCGCCAGGTCGGCGGAAAAGTTGCCGCTGGCGGGCGGGTTGTTGAACTGGACCTGCTCGCCGGGGCGGAGATACGGCACCATCCCCGGCGACATCTCCTCGATCACGGCCCCGGTCTGCGGATTCCTCTTCACGTCGCCCATCGTCGGGCCTTCGACCCCCTCGGCCTGGGTCACGATCATGGCGATGCAGGCTTCCATCTGCTTGCGCACGAGGTCGGCCTCGTCGTAGTTGTCGAGGTCGTACATCTTCATCAATGTTGCGACGAACTCGGTCACGCCGCGCACCTGCCCGGGCCGGTCCACGTCGTAGACGTGCAGGACCTGCTCGGCGGGGACGCGCACGCTCGCCAGGGCGGCCGTCGAGAACATCCGCTCGCCGGGATGTCGGGTCCACATCCAGTAGGCGACGCGACGGCCGATCGCGTCGAACTCGACCCCCTGGACGATGCGGCGGCCGCCGGCCAGCTCCAGGTTCTTGGACGAATCGATGAAGTCCCCCTCCAGCACCTACAGCTGCATCGGCAGGGCCAGGCCGTCGCCGGGGCGGCGGTCGCGGAAACGCACGAGCGCCTCGCCGCGCTCGTACATCGTCTTGGCGACCAGGTTCTCGACGCCGTAGAAGTCGAAGCGGCCGTCCGCGTCGCACTGGAGCGACTCGAAGTGTTCCTTCCAGGCGGCCGTGATCTGCTTCTGCAGTCGCGGCGATTTCGCCTTCGATCGCGGGGTGATGCCGGCGCCGACGACGTTGACGTGGAACGTGCGCTTGGCCTTCTTGCCGTGGGGGTTGTTCCGCACCAGGTCGCTGGCGCGCTCGCGGAGCCTGCCGCCGGCGGAGGCGATCTCGGCGTTGGCGGAGCTGCCCGCCGCCCGCCAGTTCTCGGTGCGGCGGCCCGTCTTGGCCCCGTCGTAGGACCGGATCAGCTCCATCTTCATGCGGGCGGCATGGCGCTGCAGGCCGCGCTTGGGGTCGAAATAGGCGATCAGTTCGTCCAGCCACATGCGCCTAATCCTTGCTGAACGAGAGTTTGCGGGAGCGGCTCGGCGGGCCGCCGGGGACGGCGCCCGCCAGCCGGCCGGCGGCGAACGCGCGGGCCTTGATGAGTTCGTCGAGCGAGTGGTAAGTCACCTCGCGGCCGTCGGCGTAGCGCACCTTGAGCACGCCCGAGGCGATGGCGCGGTCCAGAACGTCGATGTCCCCGGTGTCGATCGCCATCAGCACCTCTTGCCCCAGCCCCGGTATTTCGGGACCCAGGGCCGCGACGGGGGGCGCGGCGTGGGCGTCGATTCGTCGACTTCGGGCTCGGCGCGGGCCGGCTCGGCCGCGGGCGGCGTCGCGCCCATCGGGGCGAACAGGTCCGCCTGGATCTTCTCCGGCGGGACGGAGCGGGCCTTCGCCAGCTCGACCCACTGGCCGTCGGTCATGCGCGAGAGGCCCAGGTGGTCGGCCATCGCCATGTTGTAGACCCGGCAGTCGTGGTAATGGTTGGGGCCGGTCGCGCGCCATTCCTTGACGATCCGGCCCTTGTGCTCGCGCTCGGCGACGTGCTCGGAGGTCAGCTGCTGGAAGAAGCGCTCGTCGTGGAATTCCGAGAAGTGGCAGTAGCCCGGCGGGTGGAAGTCGCCGGCCCCTTCCTCGCGGCCCGCCTTGCGCAGGTTGGCGTAGAGTTCGGACTTCAGGCCGTAGGTGCCGACGGGCCAGACGGCCAGGCCGCGGCGCTTCTTGTCGCCGCGATAGTTGATATCGATCTTGCCGGGGGTGCCGATCGGCGGGTGGAACCAGCCGTCCTGGCCCTTCACGGCGAACGTGTCGGGGCGGCCGCGAACCCAGGCGTAGACGGCGGCGGAGTTGTAGCCGCTGTCCACCGCGAAGGCGTCGATGCGGCGGGCGTTGCCGTAGGCGTCCGGGTAGGCCCGCTCGCGCAAGGCGGCGAGCGCCCGCCAGACGGCGGAATCCGGGTCGGCGGTGTCGCCGGGCAGGAAGCCCACGTCGATCGACCAGCTGACCCTGCCCGCGCCCCAGGCGACGACCTCGTAGAAGATCCCGTCCTTCTGCACGTCGGCGGCCCCGGTGAGGACCAGGCCGCCGTGCGGGACGGAGCCTTGCGCGTAGTCGCCGCGGCGGGCGTAGAGGCGCTGCCATTCGGGCGCGTCGCCGCGCTCCTCCCAGGCCTCGCCCAGCCAGAGGTTCACGAACGCCTTGTACTTGGTCGGGTCGTCCTTCGATTCCAGGAAGGCCTCGGCCATCTTGTCCCAGGTGGTGACCGGGCTGTAGAGGGCGCTGATGTGGAAGCTGGGCTGGCGCGCCGGGCCGGGGTTCTCGGCGACCCAGCGGCCGCCGGCCAGCATCTCGCGCTTGCGGTGGTGCTCGATCAGCACGCCGCAATGCGCGCAGGCGTAGCGGGCCTGGAACGGCGCCTGCCTCTCGAAGATCAGGCCGCCGCGGCCGTTCGCGTCGGGGAAGAAGTTCAGGACCTGCGCCTCGCCGCAGTCCGGGCAGGGCACGCGGTAGCGGCGGCGGTCGCCGGCCAGGTAGGCGGGCCAGATCCGGCTGACGCCGACGATCGTGGGGGTGCTGGCGCGGTAGCTCTTGGCCTTGCCGCTGGCGTGGTAGCTCGTCTGGCGGGCGTCGACCAGCTTGTCCGGGTCGCCCTGGCCGTCGACGTCGAGCGCCCAGCGGTCCCATTCCTCCTTGATCACGTTGCGGATCGACTTCGAGCTGATGTCGGCCGCGCTGTTCGAGCCGGTGATCACCCAGAAGCCGCCGGGGAAGCTCTTGAAGAGCGTCGTGCTCGCGCCGTCGCGGGACCGCTGCTCGACGACGCGCGTCCGCACGGCCGGGGTGGCGCGCAGGGACGGGGCCAGTTTCTCGCGCACCCAGGCCTGCGCGGCCTGGATCGTCGGGTGGACCATCAGCGTCGGGGCCGGCCACATGTCGGCGATCGCGAACATCCAGTTCAGGCCGCTCTCGGTGCCGGCGACCTGGGCGGACTTGCAGAAGGTCACGGTCTCGGCCGGGTGCCAGGGGCTCAGGCAGTCCATGATCTCCACGATGAATGGGAACAGGTCGTTGCTCCAGCGGCCGGCGTTGGCGGTGACCTCGGTCGGCAGGACGCGATGGCGAGCGGACCATTCACTGAGTTCGATGCGCGGCGGCGGCCGCAGGGCCGTGGCGGCGGCGAGGCGGACCGATTTCGCCGCGCTAGCCAGCATGCGACCCCGCTTCCGCCGCGAGCTTCTCCGCGAATTCGGCGAAGATGGCGTTCACGGCCTCCTCGATGCACGCCACCACCTCGCGTTCGGTCGCCAGCGTCACCAGGCGGCCGGCGAGGCGGTACGGCGCCGCGAGCACCTTGTCGCGCAGCTCGCGGAAGATCGTGGCGGTCTGGCGCTCGACCGCGGACCGCTCCAGCAGCTGGCCCATCCGCTCGCGGAGCTGCAGCTCGGCCAGCTGGGCGTTCGCCTTCTCGCGCTGGGTGCGGAACTCGGCGAAATTGTCGCGGTTGGAGGCCTCGGCCTCCTCCTCGTCGTCGGATTCGGCGGGGGATTCGTCGGCGAGGGGCTTCGCCGGGGCGGCGTAGGCGTAATTCCCGCCCAGCACGAAGCCGGCGATAGCGCTGCGGCGGGCCGGGTTGGACTGGTCGGCGATGATCCGCATCGCCTCCTGCGGGTCGATCTTGGTGCCCTGGTGCTTGGGGATGTTGTAGCGCTTGATCAGCTTGCCGACGGCCTGCTTGGTCACCGGCTCGCCGCGGGTGGCGTTGCCGTAGATCACCGCGAATTCGGTTTGAGTGACCAGCTGCTGCATAAAAATCCGATGTGGTTTCCTCGCAAAATGCACCAAATCGGCCGCGCCGTCAACCGAAAACATCAACCGAAGTTCATTCGTAAACCCATTTTCGCCGGCCGGACACTGGAAAACTCGCGCGCTCCCGCCACCCGCATACGCCGGGGGCCGGGAAGGACCCGGACCGTGACATTTTTATCACGGTTTCGGCGGCGTGGAGGGGCCGAACGGCGGCGATCGGCGCTCAGCCTCGATCTTGGAGGGTCCGGAGGGTTGGAAAGCGCCGATGCGCCCCCCCTCCGTCATGATTAATCGATTGAATACTATTTGATTTTTAAGAAAGTACGTAGACTTGGAGGGTTGTCACGCGTACGCGCGCGTGAAAAAACCACCGCCGGACGGCGGTGGCCTGGATTCGCGCGCCTCATGCACGCGCCGCAGCCCTCCGAACCCTCCAACCCTACGACATCGGCGGATTCCCTCGTTTTCTGGCCGTAGGGTTGCGGAGGGTTGGAGGGTTGAGGCTGGGGATGCATCTCACGGTCAGTCGTCCATGTCATTGTAATCGTTGACGATGGTCGCCGGGTCGGGCCTGATGCGCAGGTCGACGTACCTGACCGATCCGCTTGTGCGCTTGGCATACCCCCGCTGCGGCAGGACCGTGCCGAATTTGGTGTTGGTCATGGGCTTGGCTATGCCGTTGGAGTCGCACCACTTTTTGTAGGCGGCGTACAGCTCTGCGGCCGGCACGCTCTCCCCCTCGCACCGCTCCACCCGCTCGGCCAGGAACATGGCCAGGTTGTCGTTGGAGAGGCGGTAGTCCTGCGTGGCGCGGGTGACGCTCTCCGGCGGCGAAAGCCCGATCTCGTGCCATCGTCGGTAGCCGTCGAGCAGCCAGTTGAGGATTCCCGATGCCTCGGCCGCGAGCTTCTCCCCGAGCCGCGCGTCCCGCCGATCGGGGGGGATGCACGCGTCGAAGCCCAGCAGCATGGGCCTGCGCCAGGTGCCGTCGTCGTGGCCGGGTATGATCGGCAAGTCGTTGAATGCGATGGACAATTTCGCCTGAAGGCGGAATTCCATGAAGCCTTCGTTGAGGTTTCGGGCGCGGAGGGGCTCGTCGACCGTGTACCGCTTGATCATCGCCGGCGAGAGGCGGACGTTGTTCTCCGGTTCCATCAGGAAAATCAGCCGCTTGCCCGGTATCTCCGCCAGGTCGGGGGTCGCCTCGCCGCCGCGCTTGTGCTCGTTGACCGCGAAGCTCTCGAAAGGCAGCGTCACCGCGTAGTCGCCGTACACCGCGCGGAGCGCGTTGGCCAGCGTGCTCTTGCCGTTGGCGCCCGACCCGTGCGCCAGCAGCAGCTTCTGCTCGCGGATGTCGCCGGTCAGCGAGTAGCCGTAATACCGCTGCAAAAACGTCTGCTTGGCCGCCTCGGGCATGATCGCGTCCAAAAACGCGCCGAAAGTCCATGCCGAGGCGGCCGGGTCGTAGTCGACGTCGGCCAGGCGGGTGATCAGGTCCTCCCGCTTGTGCCGCCTCATCTTGACCTCGCCGCCGCCCAGTTCGAGCGTGCCGTTACGGACGTTGAGGAGGTAGGGATGGGCGTCGAGCTGGTCGACCGTCCGGTGCAGGTACGGCGCGGCCTCCGCCACCAGCGCCTTGATCTTGCCGCTGTTCTCGGAGGACTCGTTCCACGCCCGCAAGTCCTTGACGAGTCGCTTTTTTCCGGCCTCGCCGCCGAACTCATCCTCCGGCGTGCGCAGCACCGCCGCGACCTCCCTGGCGATCGCGCGGGCGGTCTCCTGCGCGTAGAGCTGCGCGTAAAATCCCTTTCGGTCGACGATCCAGCGTCGGCCGTCCCAGCGATACCAGCCGACGCCGTGGACGTACATCATGTCCCGGCCCCGCCGCGCGAGCAGCCGGCTCACGTTGCCCAGGTCCGTGCAGGGGTAGCGCGCCAGCCTCAATTCCAGCTCATCGTCGTCCGCCGGCGGCTCGGCCTTGGCAAGGACTTCGTTCATCAGTTCTTCAGACTTTTTCGCCATCCATCCCCGCAACCCGTTGATTTCGTTCGTCGGCGAGCATGCGCATCAGGTTCAGCACGCCGCGGTGGACCGGCGTGCGTCGTCCGTAATCCTGGATCGTCCGGCGAGGAATCTCCAGCTCGCGCTCCATCGCCGTCTTCCACCCGTAGCCGTCGGGCGGCCGACCGAATAGCCGCCGCCCTAGCATCTCCAGCTCTTCCAGCTCGGTCACGCAGCCGCCCGTTTCATGGCTTCGTATCGATCGATCTCGACCCACCCCGCGGCCGCCAACGCCGCCTGGCAGGCCGGGATGGCGAAGGTCGCGATCAGGCTGCCTTTGGGCGCTTCTTCGCAGAAGCAGCCGAGCGTATCGGCGCCCAAGGCCACTCCATCGACGATGCGGCGAAGCTCGCCCACCAGCGACTCATCCATAGACTTCACGGTATTGCATTTTTTGTTGAAGCGATCGGTGCCGATGTAGAATTCTTTAGTCATCGTTTTTACTCCTTTTTTCCGGCGGCATCATCGCCGCTCATGAGATGGACATTAGGCGATATTCACACATGCGTCAATATAAAAATGAGCGATAATCGCACTTTTCTTTCGCCTTCCCGACATGCGGCTGAATCACAAGAGTTTTCCTTGCGCCGCGGCTTGCGATCCTGCCCTGGACGGTGCAACCTCCCCCCTGGATGGCAGTAAGCCCACCGGGACGTGGACCGCGCAGAACCAGGTCCCGACCACGCCCTTGGCCAGGCTCACGCCCTTGCCGTAGCAGGCGGATTTCCCGCAAACGGCGCATCGGAAGTCATGCGGCATCGATCCTCGCCTCCGCGATCGGGCGGTGGACGCGCGATTTTTGGTTGTTGTAGACCAGCTCGTCCAGCACGACCGTCTGGCCGGTCGCCTCGTTGATGCACGCGAGCGGCACGACCGCCGCCCTGCCGACGAGCAGCTCTTCGACCGCCTCCCGCCCGACCTTGGCGAGCAGGCTGCGGATGAGCGAGCCGTCGCGGATCGCCTGATCGATCATTCGTAGTCCTCCATGATCAAGTCGTTGAAATCCATGCCCTTCGGCGCGCGCACGACGCTCGCCCCCAGCCCTTCGTCCCGATAGCCGCGCGCGGCGGCCTGAATGATCCTCTCCGCCTTGTCCGGCCCGCGCATGTCGTTGTCGGCGAACAGCCGCACCTCGCGCACCTCGTCGGGCACGGGCACGCCGCCTATGTTGCCGAGCGACAGCGCCGCCCAGCACGGCAGGCCCGTCGCCTGCTGGACCGAGAGCGCGGTCTCGATCCCCTCGGCGATCGCCAGCACCGGGCCCGGCCGGGCGAGGCAGACGCAGCCGCCCATCGCCCGGCCGAGCATGGTCTTCGCGCCGTCGACCGGGGCCTTGACCACCACCCGGTCCGGCTCGCGCCCCAGCCGGGCGGCGAGCGCCTTCGCGGCCCTGGGGTGGTTCGCCGGGGAGTCGAACGCCAGGAACGTGCGATGCACGCCCAGGAACTTGCCGCCCGCGCCGGTGATCAGGCCGACCATGGCGGGGAAGGACTTGCCGGATGGCGCGTGCTTGAGCAGGTGGGCGAATCCCAGCCGCGCGGGCATGCCGCCGCGGGCGGCGATATCGATCGCTCGGCCCATGAGGTAGAGCTGCGCCATCGTGTCGTCCGACGACGTGCAGCCGCGCCAGATGCCGAACGCCGTTTCGACGTTCTGCGCCTTGCGGCGATCGTCCGCCGCCGGGTCCTTCGGCGGGACTCGCCTCCTGAGCGGACGGACCGGGCCGGTCGCGGGCGTCAAACCCAGGCGGCCGGCCAGGTAGTCCATCGCCTCGCCGAAGGACTTGCCGTCCAGTTTCATCACGAAGTCGATGACCGTCCCGCCGGCGCCGCATCCGTGGCACTTGAAGACCCCCTTCCGCTCGTGGATTCGGAACGAGCCCGTCTTCTCGGAGTGGAAAGGGCAGAGCCCGCACCATTCCGCGCCCTCGCGCCGCATGTTCGGCACGGCCTCGCGGGCCAGCTCCAGCAGCGAGGCCTTCGCCCGGATCTCGGCCGGGTCGTGGCGGGGCCGCGGCGCATCAGGCCGCACGGCGGCCCCCCTCGCGCAGGCGCAGGTGCAGCTGCTCCAGGAAGACCTGATACTCGCGCTCGGTCAGCCCGTCGGCGCAGTACATGCGGTCCAGGCGTTCCATCGCCGCCGCCGGGTCGAAGTCGGCCAGGCGCAGGGCCAGCTCCAGCACCTCGTCCAGCCAGCCGTCCGGCCGCACATGGTTGCCGAACGCCGTCGGCAGCAGGTGCAGCTCCGCCTCGCGCCGGGTCACGCGGCGTCTCCCCGGTTCTTCCGCTCGATCAACCGCTCCAGGGCCGCCTCCAGCTTCTGGAGCGTGGCCACGAGCGGGCTGCTGCGCCTCTTGCGGATGCGCAGGATCGTCGATCGGGCCGAGCCCGCCTCCCGCAGCACCCTCTCCATCGTGATCTTCTCGCGCTTCGCCCGCGCCTGGATGTCGTCGAGTGTCTTTATGGGGTCCATCGTCGCCTCGTGGGTTGGTTGCCCGCGCAACGGTAGCGCAACACGCCGCCCGATGTCCAGAAAAATATGTTGCACGACCGCTCATATTTTTTATTGACATTGTTGCGACTTCGCCCATACTGCACCGGCAACCATCAGCAAGGAGGCTGTTTATGCAAGACGAGACGACCCTATCGCCGGAGGCGCTGAAGCGCGATTTGGAGGCGTTCAACGACCGGCATTTCCATCGCGGCGCGATCCGCCGGCTGGAGGGCGACGACCTGCCGGAGCTGAAGACCCAACCCCAGCCGCCGGCGGGCGAACCCTGCCACGCCTGCGGCGGCCCGGCCGAGAACGAGGCCGGGCGCGACGGCTACGGCGGGTTCCTGCTCGTGAGCTGCACCGACGCCGCCTGCGGCCGCCGCCACGTCTACCGCGATTCGGTCCTGGAGCGCCGCGAGCAGGAGTCGCTCCGCCGCCTCTACGCCGCGGAGAAGCGCAAGCACGACCGGGCCTTCCCGACCTTCGCCGAATGGACGGCGGGCCGGGTCGCGCGCGGCAACGGGGAGGGCCAGAACCATGACTAACCTGCTGGCCACCCTGTTCCTGATCGCCGCCTGCGCGGCGCTGCCGTTCGCGCTGCGGGACGGCCTGGACAAGCAGGCGGAGATCGACGCGGCGAAGACGTCGGACTATTGCCGCGCCCACCCCGCCGCCTGCGACATGGCAGGTCGCCATGACTAGCGGCGAGACCATCACCTGCCGCGCCTGTAGCGAGAAGGTGCCGGCGGCGGATTGGCCGATCGTGACGCGAGGGAAGGCCAAGGGCCGGCCGGCCGGGAGATGCCGAGGCTGCTTGGAGTATGCCCGCGAGCGCCACCGCCGCTGGCGCGAGGCCAACCCGGAGAAGAACCGCGAAAAAGCCCGCCGCTGGCGCGAGGCCAACCCGGAGAAGATCCGCGAGCACCGCCGCCGCTGGCGCGAGGCCAACCCGGAGAAAAACCGCGAAAAAGCCCGCCGCTGGCGCGAGGCCAATCCCGAAAAGGCCCGCGAGCGCCACCGCCGCTGGCGCGAGGCCAACCCGGAGAAGAACCGCGAGAAATCCCGCCGCTGGCAGGAGGCCAATCCCGAAAAGGCCCGCCTCGCCGACCGCCGCTGGCGCGAGGCCAATCCCGAAAAGGCCCGCGAGCGCCACCGCCGCTGGCGTGAGCGCAAAAAAGCCGCCCTCGCCAACCCCGAAACCCTCAAGTCAGGTGACTAACCATGAAGAAGAAATACGCACACATCTATCTCAGAGAACTGGCCGTCACCGCCGCGTCCTACGCCGCGCTCTTCGGCATGGCCTGGTCCGTCGTCGTCCTCATGCAGTGGATGGGCCGGGCCGGGTATCTGGCCTTCGCGTTGATCGGCTTCGTCGCGCTGGCGGCCTGGTCGGCACGCGAGAGCACGCGGTTGCGGCTGATGATGGAAGCCGACGACGAAAGCCCATCCACCGATCAATCCGAGGAGTAGCGTCATGCCCATCCAACTCACGCCCGGAAAACCTCAGCAACCGACCGAGAGTCCGCTGGCCGCCGACTTGATCGACCAACCGCCGCTCAAGCGTTGCAAGACCTGCGGCGAGCAGAAGCCTCTCCTCGATTTCGCGGGCTGCGGCGTCACCGCCGACAAACTCCAGCCGAACTGCAGGCCCTGTCACTCCGCGAAAATGACCGCCGGCCGGGCGAAGTCGACGCGCGTGACGGCGGTAGAGGCATCGGCGTCCGCGACGGAAGCTACGGAAGTTGGAGGGCAACCTCTCCCCGCCGTACCGCCGAGTTTCGTCGATGAGTCGCGACTGCACCTATGCTGTTGGTGCCGTCGTAAAAAACAATCCGAAGAATTCCAACCCTCGCCGGCATCGAAGGGTGGATTGCATTGTTATTGCAATCCCTGCAGAGAAGCCCTCGACGCCGCCGAGCAATCGGAGACGGCGACCTCCAAACTCACCCCGGAGACGCCCGGGCCCTACCACGTCCACATGGAGACCGAGCCCGGCCAGAGCGTGACGCTTACGGTGCGAGGGCGGATCGACGACTCGCTCATCGAATTTCTCGAAATTTGGATCGCAAGCCGACTGCGGCTCCTCAGCACGAAGCGTGAGGAATAGGCCGATGACCGCTAAACGACGACCCGCTCGGCGACACCGCCGCACGAACGAATCGCACTACGCGATGACGCGGCGGGAGGCCGAAGTGTCCCGCCTGTGGGACGAGGAGCACCTGTCCGCCGAGCGGATCGCGGAAGTTTTATCCCTTTCAACGTCCACCGTGAAGCGCCTGCTCAACCAACTCGTCGGCCCCGCCGACCAGCCCCTGCGCGAGCCCGCAGCTGCGCGAAACGCCAAGTGGGATTTCAGTTGCGACAACCTGCCCCTCAAGCCCTGACGCCGTGAAACGAGTTTCAACGTAAAACCCGCCGGCCAAAGAACCTAAGCCCCGCTTAGGGCCGACGTCTGCCGTCACTTGCTCCGATTTTGACCTGCCTGAAATCGGCCCTATGATGCCGCCATGATCAGGGCCACGCACAGCGCTTCATCCGCCGCCGCGAAGGGGTATTACTCCACCGCCGACTACCTGGCCGAGGGCCAGGAGCTGGCCGGGCGCGTGGGGGGATTGCTCGCCGAACGGATGGGGCTTTCCGGCCGCATCTCGAAGGAGCAGTTCGACCGCCTCTGCGACAACCTGCACCCCGTGTCAGGCGAGCGACTGACTCAGAGGACGAAGGACGACCACCAGCCGGGCACGGACCTGACGTTCACCCTCGGCAAGGGCGCGGACGCGATCCGCACGCTGCTGCGCCACGCCGGGATCGAGGCGGCGTTCTGCAGTTCGGTCGACGACACGATGCGGCTGGACGTCGAGCCGACGGCCCGCACCCGCGTGCGCACCGACGGGCGCGACGAGGAGCGGGTCACCGGCAACATGCTCTGGACCGGCTTCGACCACTTCACCGCCCGCCCGGTGGACGGAGTGCCCGACTTCAACCGCCACCGCCACGTCTTCGTCCACAACGTCACCTGGGACCAGGAGGAAGGCCGCCCCAAGGCCCTGCAGCGGCGGGATCTGAAGGCCGACGCGCCCTATTTCGAGGCGGCCTATCACGCCCGGCAGGCCGTTGCGTTCCGGTCGCTGGGCTTCGAGCTGGAGCGGGTCTGCGATCGATACTTCGACGTCGCGGGCGTGCCCCAGCCCCTGAAAAACCTCTTCAGCCGCCGCACCGACCTGATCGAGACGACCGCGACCGCCCGCGGCGTCACGGACCCGGACCGCAAGGCCGGGCTGGGCCGGAAGACGCGGGAGAAGAAGGCCAAGAACCTGACGATGGACCAGCTGCATGCCGTCTGGCTGGCCCGCCCGACGCCGAAGGACCTGGCGCAGCTGGAGGCGGTGGCCCGCGCGGCGGAGGTGCGGCGGCTGGAAGGGCCGGCGATCGAGCTGGACGGGCCGCACGCGGAGGAGTCCGTGGCGCACGCGCTCGATCACCTGCTGGAGCGTCGTTCCGTCGTCCGCGAGATCGACGTGCTGGCCGAGGCCCTGCGCCACGGGCTGGGGTATGTCACGCCCTCCGGCGTGCGCGACGCGTTCGAGGCCCGTCCCGACTTGCTGCGCAAGGAGATCGACGGCGAGGCGATGGTCACCACGCGGGCGGCGCTGGCGGAGGAACGCGCCGTGATCGCCTTCGCCCGCGACGGCCGGGCCACGCTCCGCCCCCTGGGCGACGGCGACCGGGAAACCCTCGATCGGGACCTGGACGACGGCCAACGCGCGGCGGTCCTGCACGTCCTGCGCTCGGCGGACCGGGCGACCGTGATCGCGGGCAAGGCCGGATCGGGCAAGACGCGCACGCTCAAGGAGATCGCCGCGGCGGTGGCGGAATCCGGCTCCGCCCTGGTCCCGCTCGCGCCCACCGGCGAATCGGCGCACGTCCTGGGCGAGGACTTCCCCGAGGCCCGGACGCTGCAGGGCTTCCTGCTCGACGAGCGGGCGCAGGCCGAGGCGGCGGGCAAGGTCTGGATGCTCGACGAGGCGGGCATGGTCGGCATGCCGCTGATGCGCAAATTCTTCGACGCGGCGGACCGGACCGGCTCGCGCGTCCTGCTGGTCGGGGACTCCGCGCAGCACGCGCCGGTGGAGCGCGGCTCGCCGCTCAAGGTGCTGGCGGATTACGCGGGCGTGAAGGCGGCCGAGATCAGGACCATCAAGCGGCAGCAGACGGCGGAGTATCGCGAGGCGGCCCAGATGCTGGCGGAGGGGAAGGTCGGCGCGGCGTTCGACGCGCTGGATTCTCTCGGCTGGGTCCACGAGCTGGACGCGAACTCCCGGCACGCGACGCTCGCGGCCGATTACGCCGACGCCACCGCGCCGGGCAAGCTCAAGTCCGCCGACGCCCTGGTGATCGCGCCGACGCACGCCGAGGGCGAGGCGCTGACGGAATCCATCCGCGCCGAGCTTCACGGGCGCGGGCGGCTGGGCGAGTCCCGCGAATTCGTCCGGCTCAAGCCCCTGCACATGACCGAGGCCCAGCGGCGGGACGCGCGCAATTACAAGCCCGGCCTGGTCGCGCAGTTCCACCAGCACGGCAAGGGCTTCAAGGCGGGCGAACGCGTTCACGTCCTGGACATGACGGACGGACGCGTCCAGATTTCGGGGAAATCTGAGCATGACCTGCTCGGCCAGGCCCCCCGATTCGCCGTCTATCGGGAGGAGCGGATACAGGTCGCGCCCGGCGACCTCATCCGCCTGACCGCCCGGGGCAAGACGGAGGACGGGAAGCAGCTGACCAACGGGTCGATGCACACGGTCGCGGGCTTCACCCCGTCCGGCGGCATCCGCCTGGCCGACGGCCGCAGCCTGGCGAAGGACTTCGGCCACTTCGCGCACGGCTACGTGCTCACCAGCCACGCCAGCCAGTCGAAGACGGTGCAGCGCGCCTTCGTCGCCATCGGTCCCGAGTCCTACGGCGCGGCCTCGAAGCGGGAATTCTACGTGGACGCGACCCGCGCCCGCCGGCGCGTGGACGTGTACGCGGAGGACAAGGAGGCGCTGCGCGGGCGGCTGGAGAAGGACGCGCCTCGGCCCGCCGCGTCGGAGATGGCCCCGACCGCGCGCGAGGCGAGGGCGAAGGAGCTGGCCGAACGCGCCCGGCGGCTCCGGCTGCGGGCGGTCCGGCGGCGGCGCGAATCGGAACGGCTTGACATTCGTCGCGTCCGGGAGGAAGAACGCCAGAGGGGGTATGCGCAATGAGCACCGAGGAACTGGAGCGGCGGAAGTCGCACATGCCGCGCGGGCGGGCGGAGCAGGACGACGGGCCGGAAATCGAACGACACCAGTCGCACGGCTTCGACCGTTCCGTGCGCCCGGCGATCGAAGACGTCGAGTATCGCCTGCTCTCCGGCGGCTGGCCGGCGGAGGAATACGGCTACATCCATTCGAAGGAATGGCACCCCGAGACCGGCTCGTTCGCGGTCAGGTACACCAGCGGCCGGACGATCCTCGTCACCGGCCGCAACCTCCGCCCCATCTATGAGCGACTCCGCCGCAAGCGTATCGATTTCCTGCAGGAACAGGGCGAAGGCTCCGCCGACGACCTGGCGGCGGCCGAGGGCGAGCCGGTCATCTATCGGATTCAGGTGATGGACCCGCAAGCCTAGCCGTCACATCGTCCAGCTGGCGCAGCAGGCTGAGCACGCCCCGGTTCATGGGCGCGCTCTTGCCCCAGGATTGGATAGTGCGGAGGGGGAAGCCGGTCCGCCGGGCCATTTCGCTCTCCCACCCCCAGCCGTCGGGCGACCTGCCGTACAGCCGCCGCCCGATGTCCTCGAATTCCTCGCGTTCAGAAGTCATGCGGCGCATTCGCCTTCGCTGAATGCGCGATCGCACATCGTGGTGAGCTTCATATTCAATTCGTAAGCGTAGTTGATGAAGCCCATCGGATGCGTGCGGTCGTTGCTCCAATCTTCGTTGGCATGGGCCAACAGGCGTTCCAGTTTGGTTTTGATTTCGGCGACATATGCGGCGTGGCGTTCGGCAGCTTTTTGGTCCTGGAGGGTGCTCATCATCTCTATCCTTTTCGCGGGGGCTTTATCGCCCCTCATGAAGACAACTTACGCAATCTTTGCGTAAGTGTCAACGAATAATTACGCATTGATTGCATAATTTTTCATCCGGCGATCGGCCTCCAGACCATCAACTCTTCCCCGCAGTCAGGGCAGGCGTAAGGGACCTGGCGATATTCCACGCCCTCCCGATGCACGACGGCCGCGCCGAAGTCGTGGCCGCGCACCCGGCATGGCGGCAGCGCTTGCAGTTCCTCGATCGCCTCCGCGACGCGGATCAGCAGCCGCGCGAGATCCTCGCGCGGCCCAGGCTCGTCGCGGCCCAGGAATCGGCCGATGCGGTTTTCCAAGGCTCGCCCCCCCCAAGATGGATACAAACTTGAAAGTTTGTATCCATTCGCCTCCCGGATGTATACAAACCGGCGGGCCCTCCGTGGCCCGGCGGATCGTCAGGCCAGCTTGGCCATTTCCTCGGTCAAGCGCCAGAGCGCCCGGTTGGTGCGGATATCCTCCGCCACGCCCTTGATCGGCCGGGTGGTCACGCGCCGCCCGGTGCTCGCCCGGCCCCGCAACCCGCCCTGCACGAGATTCTCCTGCAGGACGTTCGCCGTCGTCCAGAGGTCGCGGTTCCCCTCGGCGTCGGTGTAATCCTCGTTGCGGCGTGCGGTGAGCAGGAACGCGGGCTTGATCGCGTCGTTGGGGCGGATTTCGTGGGCGGCGGACGCCATCGCCAGCTGCTGCGGGCGGGTGAGGCTGATCCCCTTCCATCCCTCGATCGCGGCCATGCTCCGCGGGGCCTGGTCGATCACCTGATACGTCGCGTCGATCACGCGCTCGCGGAAGTCGGCCCCGCCCGAATGGCGGATGCTGATCGAGCCGAAGTCGGCGGACTGGACGGTGAGGCCGTTCGAGCACACCAGCCGGAAGACGCCCGCCATGAACTGATAGGCGGCGGTGCCGTCGTGGCTGTTGGTGAGCACAAGCTCGGGAAGTTCCTGCCCGACGGCCAGCGGGCCGATGTGGTCGTCGTGGCGGAAGCGGATGAGGTGGCGGGTGAAATCGCCCTTGCCGGGGATGCGAGTGCGGCCCTGCAGGGCCCGCACGGGGCGGAATCCCTGCTCGCCCAGCATGTCCACCACGTCGATGGTGGGGACCATGCGGTAGCGCCCGCTCATCCGCTCCCAGGGGGAGGCGGCGAAGACGGAGGGGGCGGAGGCCTGGAGCTGTTCGCGGCTGAGGATTGCGACCATCGGGAGCGTCTCCTGTCCTGAAGGAATAGGCCGGACTGCCGTGAATGCGGCGGGCATTCACCCGGCAGCCGGGGCGGAGGACGCCGGATCGTGTAGAATGGGCGGCGAAGTCAGGGGAGGAGCGGCGGCTGCACAAGCGCAGCGCGGAAGCTGGCGCGTCGCGACCTTGACGAGGCGGCGGCCCGGGGGCTCGACATGACGGCTCCAGTCATCGATGAGGCGGCTTGCGCCCTGCTCGCGGACGCGGGCCTGCTGCGGCCCGACGGGGAGGGCTGGCGGGCTGCCGACGCCTTGCTCGCGGCCTGCAACCGCTCGCCCGACATGGCCCGGCTGCTCCCCGCGCTGGAGGAGCTGGCCCTGGTCGTCGCGGGCGGGGAGATTCGAAGGCTGATCGAAGTCGCGACGCGGCTGCGCGCGAGCGGCGTCACGCTGGAGGGATTTCACCGCCTGGTGGAGCGGCTTGAGGAGGCGGCGGGGTCTCGGCTCCGGGCCTGATCCCCATCGCGGCCATGATCGCGCGGGCCTGGAACAGGACCTTGACCTTCGCCAGGTCGTCGAGCAATTTCTGCGAGCCGCGGCCGTTCGTCACCAGCCGCCCCGCGCCTTGCTATCACGGCGTTCGCCGGCGATCTCCCCCGCCAGCCGCTGCACGGCGGTGCGGCCCTCGGGCGTGCCCGGCGCGGTCCAGGCCTTGACTCGCTCGGCGTAGCGCACGCCCTCCGCCTGCATCGCGTCCTTCTCGTCGCGGCTGGGGGGCTGGTCGTCGGCGAAGGCGATGCCCGCGGCGGAGTGGTCCTTCGCCTCCAGCACGCGGACGCCTTCCTGCGGGTAGCTGGCGATCGGCTTGAAGCGGTCGGCCCATTTCGGCGAGGACGGCCCCGGCTCCTGCACGGTCGGCTCGGGCTGGGGCGCGGCGGCGTCCGCGCGGTGCTCGTCCAGCATGACGGCGGCCTGGGCGTCGCTCAGGCCTTCCATCGCGGTCGCGGCCGCGTCGCCCGCCGTCGTGACGGTCGCGGGGAAATCGGGGTGGTGTCTCTTCTTGCGCGGCATGTCGCCTCCTTGCGATGTTTGGAGCGAGAGGTCGGAGTCGAACCGCCCGTCTTCGGCTTATTGGGCCGCTGCTCTGCCTTTGAGCTACCTCGCGTTCGTTGGTGCGGCGGGCCGGACGCTACCCCGACTGTGGTCTTTCCCTAGTCAGCGGATCTGGTCCGCACCATCCAGAAATCGGTTTACATCTGGCTTACCGTGCCGGAACCCATCCTTACCCGCTGCATCGCCCGGCAATTGGGACCAGATTTCGCGAGTCGCCTGCAGCGTGTCTGCTTTCCACGCCTCCGCCGCAAGCCACCCATAGCGCAACCGCGCGGCGATGTCAAACCTCCGGTTCGAGGCCGCGCTTGTCCCGCTCGAAATAGCGGTAGGCCCGCTCGCGCGTGCCCTCGACGCTGGGCGCGACCCCGCCCTCCGCCGCCGATTGATGCGCGTAGGCCCAGAAGGCCAGGACGTGGAAACGGTCGGACCAGAAGTCTTCGTCGATCTCGTGATTCGGCATATCGATATCCCAAAAGTTGGGGCGGGCCGCAGCCCGCCCGAGTTGAATCATGCGGCCCTGGCCTTGGCGATGGCCGCGAGGGCCTTGGCCCGCGCCTCCGCTTCGCCTTCGGTCAGGGTGATGCCGTGCTTCAGGTCCTGATCGACCGTCTGTTCCAGCAGGTAATCCAGGGCTTCGAGCAGGCTGGCGGCGGCATCGAGCATCCGGCCGGGCTCGAAGTCGATCGCCCTGGTGTAGATGAACAGGTCGTCGCCGGGGACGTCGACGAGCGCGCCGAAGTCCGAACCGTCGCATTCGTGGATGTCTTGCGCCTCGTCGAGGGTCAGCTTGGACGCCGCTTCGGCGGCGGCCTCGTGGCTCTCCGCCTCGATTCCGGGATAGTACAGACGCAGTTCGCGGAAGATGTGGACGTTGTATTTGGTCATGGTCATTCCCCTTTCAATCGTTCAATCAATGGCATGGCTATGATGTTCCACCAATCGGCATGCTCCAGCGCGATGCGCCGCAGCGCCTCGATATCCTGGGTGATCGCCGCGTTGTGGACCCATTTGCGAGAGCGTCCGGCTTCAAGGGCATTGAGAAGATCGGGAGCCGCCGCGAACAGTCGGGCGTTCGCCTCCGCCTCAAGCTCGGCTTCCACGCCGGATTCGTTCCAGCGTTCCACCTCCGCGATCTGATCGCCGCTGGCGTTCGTCACCGAGAACACGCTGTCGCAGTTGCCGGAAATCTCGTACGCCCAGGGGCTTTTCGAATGGTTGAGGTTGTATTTGCGCATGGTCATTCTCCTTTCAGCGTGATGCGTTCTTCGATGCCGTTCGGCAGGACTTCTTCGATCCAGCCGGGGCGACAGAGCCAGATGTCTTCGTAGAGCAGATTCGCGCGGCTTTCGGCGTGTTCGCGGTCCGTCGCCTTGATGTCGACGTCGATGGATATGCGGTAGTGCTTCATGGTTTTCTCCATAGGTTGATTGATTCGGTCAGTCGGCTTTCTCGAAGATCATGCAGACGTCGTGCAGGCCCGGGATGAAGCTCGATCGGTACACCTTCTTCGAGCTGCTGTTGCCGTGGCTGAAGCGGATGACGTCGGTGCAATGCTGCTTCAGGCCCAGCGAGAAGGCCAGCTCTTTCGTGTGATACACCAGCGGGACGTACCCGGCCTCGCGGTCGCTGTAGTCGCCCATGAGGACGATCACCTTCCCGCCGGGGTGGATCGCCCCGGCGCAGTTGGCGATCAGCAGCCGATATCGTTGGAGGAAGGCTTCCATCGTCGGCGTGCGGGAGAGGTCCCTCGGGTCGCTGGTGTAGAGCTTCATCCGCCAGTACGGCGGGTGGATCCAGGCGACGTCGAACGCGCCCGCGGGCCGGTCGCACGGCTCGCAGGCGTCGACGCCCTGGTGCAGGTCGCTCGACCAGCAGTAGACGTCCAGCTCGCGGCAGACGTCGCGGCAGGTGCCGCTGCCGGTCATCGGGTCGAAGACCGACTTCGCCCGGAAATACCGGATCAGGTCGCGGATCAGGTTGCCGCCGCAGTTGCCCGGGTATCCCCGGTCGCCGTAGTCCCCGGCCTCGGCCGAGTGGTACAGGCTCGTCAGGCCCGGGACCGGGCTGCCGTTGATCGGCGCCGCCGGGAGCCTCGCCCAGCGGGTCGGGTCGCGGTCGGCCGGTCGGGGCATCCTGGCGGGCTCACCGACATGATCGACGTGCGAACGCTTCAGCCTTGGTTGCAGCCGGGCGGCGTAGAAGGGATTGATCGATGCGATGCCGGTCATTGTGCGACTCCTTCCGCGCGGGCTTTCTCGAACTTCGCGGCGGCCTTGCGCAGATGCGGCTCGTAGACGTCGCCCCGCCAGGAGTTGGAGCCGAATTCCACGTCGCAGTCGGCCAGCTTGGCGATGTCCAGGACGGCGCAGTGATGCGAATGCTCGAAGAGGACGCCGATCTTCACGCTGGCCTCCTCCCCGGCGTCCCGGAAGACGACGGCGTGGAAGGGCATGCCGGCGATGCCGTTGCGGTGGTAGGCAATGTTGAGGACGGTGATCTTCATGGTGCGATTCCTTTCGCATGCGTTGATTAAGTCGATGATCTTCATCTTGCGATTCCTTTCGCTGTGAGGATGGAGGGCGGGCGCTCCGGCCCGCCCGATGGTGGTCAGGCCTCGTCGCGGGCCTTGGGTCGGCTGAGGACGATCCGGCCCGAGAGCGGGATGCTGTGCAGCTGCACGGTGTAGCCGCCGTCCCGGTTGCTCCAGGCCACGCCCACGCGGTCCCAGTAGCTGGCCTGGTCGTTGCCGTCCCGGACCTGGTAGGCGATGAAGGTCGGCCTGCGGTTCTTGACCCCCACGTCGGCGGCGTCCGCGTTGCGTTGTTCCATGTGACTTCTCCTATCTGTATGAGGCCCCGCCAATCGGGGCCTGATGGGAAAAGCGCCCGAATCCGTCCAGCCTCGGCGCAGCGCACCGGGCAACCGAAAGCCGGAGGGTCCGCGCGGCGGAAGCCGGCTTGGCAGGTTGCGGGGCGAGGCGACGGATTCAGCGTCCCCGTTCAGGCCCGATGGCGGGTTCATGAAGACGGGGGAGAAGACGTGGAACTCGACCGGAATCCGCGACCGGAGGGCAGGCCCGGCGGCCCGATCGTCG
The DNA here is from genome assembly GCF_011065895.1 of Paludisphaera rhizosphaerae. Taxonomy (NCBI): domain Bacteria; kingdom Pseudomonadati; phylum Planctomycetota; class Planctomycetia; order Isosphaerales; family Isosphaeraceae; genus Paludisphaera; species Paludisphaera rhizosphaerae. The sequence continues at coordinate 380,400 of NZ_JAALCR010000001.1, forward strand.
CAGACGAGGAGAAGGTGGTTCGCAACAGCGCTTCTGGAGCACCGCCGTTAACCGGCTTGAGGTCATGGGATTGCGGCCGATTCAGTGCGCGACGTCGGGCAAAACGCCATCTCCGGCGCGACTTTTCGAATATTAGCCTTCGCGCGGCACATGCGGAGAGCAAGGAAGGTCGCGGAGGAGAGGCGATCGCGGCGCATTTGCCATCTCCGCGCAATAGATGGCGCGCCAAAAAAATCTCACCTGCCCCGGAACATACCTGAGCGCTAAGCTGACCCGACCCGCGACCCCCGATGAATCCCCGGAAGGAGGAGCCGATGACGGTGCGCAACGAGACGAGCCCGGCGATGGAGCCCGAGGAGGACCGCGCCCGACCCGGCCCCTCGGCCGATTCCGCGTCCCCGTCGAAGTCATGGGCGGAGCTGATCCCGACGCGGGAGATCATCTACGACCCCGCCCAGCCCAGGCTGTCCATCGGCCCGGAGCCGCTGGCCGCGCTGGTCGAGAGCATCCGCCGCCATTCCATCCTCCAGCCGCTCCTGGTCCGCTGGGACCCCGCGCTCAAGAAATACGTCGTGATCGAGGGGCATCGCCGGCTCATGGCCGCGAACGAGCTGGCGCTGGAAGCCGTCCCCGCGATGATCATCGACGCGACCGAACCCGCGGACATCCACGCCAAGCAGGTCTCGGCGAACGAGACGAAGGAGGGGCTCACGCTCTCCGAGCTGGCGAAGGCGTTCCAGCATCAGGCGGAGCTGAGGCCGGACGCGACCCAGGCGGAAATCGGGGCCAGCCTGTCGCTGAATCGCTCGAAGACGAGCTTCATCCAGGCCTATTTCGTGGTCGAGCCGCCCGTGAGGGAGCTGGTCGACCAGGGGCTCATCCCGCAGATGGGCCTCTATTACCTGGCCCGCACCAACGGCGAGATGCAGATCGAACTGGCCCGCGCCATCGCCGAGGGGCGGATGACGGTCGACGCCTGCAAGGCCCACGTCCACGCCGTCGTCGGCAAGCAGGCCCGCAGGCCGAAGGGCGGACGGGTCACCCTGAAGCTGGCGGGCGCCACCTTCACCGCCGAGTCGCTGGAGGGCCTGCAGCAGGCCCTGGACTCGCTGCGGCGCAAGCTCAAGAACGCCGGCTCGCTCGAAGAGCTGGCCGCCCTCCTGAAGGGGGCGTGACCCGTGCGGGCGCCCGATCCGAATCAAGGCCGCCGCGCGTCTCGCGGCGGTCGCCGAAGCACGCGGGCCCTCGCCGAGGGCCGGCCGTCCTGGAGAAGGGAGCGAGGTCGTGAAAGTCCTCTGCCGCGTCATGCGGCTGCTCTTCCTGACGTGGCTCTTCCGCCGGGGAAGGCCCCCCGACCGGTGGGCCCAGGACCATCCCCTGTTCCGGGTCTCCAGATGGGACGCGCTCACCCAGCGCGAGCTGCTGGAGAACACGCTCGCCTTCGGGCGGACCGGGGCGGGCAAGACGTCGTGCATGGCCGGCCTGATCGACGCGTCGATCCAGGACGGCTGGGGGGGCGTCTTCTTCACCGTGAAGGTGGACGACCCCGACTACTACCGCAGGCTTTACCGGGGGGCGAAAGAGAAATGAGACGTGGACCAGGAGCCGGAAGGCTTGCGCGTGCTCGGGCCCGGCCGCCCGGAGCGGTTCAACTTCGTCGAATACCTCCACGCCTCGGGCGGCGGCGACTCGTCGTCGGTGACCGACGCGATCATGGAGATCGTCGACCTGGCGGACAAGCGGGGGGGAAAGGGCGACAAGGGGAACCAATTCTTCAACCGCTATTCCCGCCGGACGGTCGCCTCGGCGGTGGACGTGGTGTCCGCGAGCGGCGAGCGCATGTCGCTCTCCGCGATCCTCGACGTGATCACCGGCGCCCCCCAGACGCCGGACCAGGCCGACGACCGGAAGTGGCGCGACGAGTCCCGCAGCGCCTACTACTTCCAGGCGGCCGACGACCGGGCGCGGGGCCTGCCCGAGGAGAAGCGCAAGGACTACGAGCAGGCGCGGGGCTTCTTCTTCGGGGAGTACGCGTCGCTGGCCGGCGAGACCGGCTCCAGCGTCCGCGCCACGATCACCAGCGTGCTCGACCCGTTCAGCCGCAGCCCGCTCCGCGAGCTGTTCTGCACGACGACGACCTGGAGGCCCGAGGACGCGTTCGAGAAGGGCGACTGGCTGCTGATCGACATGCCGACCCACAAGTACGGGTTCGCGTCGTCGATGGCCCAGGTGCTGATCAAGTACGCGATCCAGAAGGCGGCCCAGCGCCGCGTCCGGCCCGATCGCCCCTGCCTACTCGTCATGGACGAGTGCCAGGAGCTGATGAGCGGCAACGACCAGCAGTTCGCCTGCGTCGCCCGGTCCAGCCGGGTCGCCATGCTGGCGATGACCCAGAACGTGTCGAACCTCCTGCGGACGTTCGGCGACCCGGACGAGGTGAACTCTCTGGTCGGCAACTTCCGCAACAAGTGGTTCTTCTCCGTCGACGACAAGCCCACCGCGGAGCTGGCCAGCTTCATGGCCGGGGAGGCGTACGACGTGGCGACCGGCGGCGGGCAGGACTGGGACTACGACCCCTTCGCCCTGTTCGGCAGGGAGAAGGACCAGCGACAGAACCTGAACTGGCGCGAGGAGCGGCGGGCCGCCGTCGAGCCCGCCGAGTTCGCCCGGCTCCGCACCGGCGGCGCCCACGGCTACGCCGAGGCCGTCCTGTTCTCGGGCGGCCGCACCTTCAGCAACGGCCTGCATTACCTGCTGGTCAAGATGCCCCAGTGGGACGTCTGACCGCCGCCTGACCCCGCCCCTCGACCCCGTTCCATCCAGACGACGCCGAGCGCGCCGGGCGCCCCCCGTGCGCGCCGGCCCCGGAGGAATCCATGCAAGACCAAGGTTACAAGGAGCACGAGGGCTTCGGCCTCGCCGAGAGCTTTCGGTTCTCGGCCGGCCTGTTCCTGCTGGCCGTCTTCGCGATGACCACGCCGTTCCAGGTGATCCTCCACCACTCGCACGGCTCGCGCTATTTCAAGGGCGGCCCGGTGCTGATCTCGCTGATCGCGACCGTGCTCTGGACGGGCATGTGGCCGGACGCCGATCCCCGCCCGATGTTCGCGATTTATTACCTGTTCCTGGGCATGACGGCCGTGCGCGGCCTGCAGTGCCTGCGGCGGCGGTCCCGGCCGCTGCCCGGCGTGCATTCGAGCTACAACGGCACGCCCTATCTCCTCACACGCTGGTTCGACGAGCGGACCGCCAAGCACAAGGTGGAGCCCATCCTCCTGCTGCTCGCGGGCGGCGCCGTCCTGCAGCTCACGGAACCGCTCGGCTGCTTCCTGATGGCGGGCGGGGCCTGCCTGACGGCCGAGACGGCGATGGCGATCGACGCGCAGCGCGCCCGCGACGAGGCGGTCGCCGACGCGCGGATCGAGGCGGGGATGGCCCGCGATCGGAGGTGGGGGTGAAAAAAGAGCCCCGCCGTCTCCGGCGGGGCGAGCTGTCCAATGCATTCGTCCTCTGCGATCCACACATTACCACTTGAGAGAGGGTCGCGCAATGGTGAAACCGCGGGCCGCCGACGGCGGCGAGAGGAAGCGGGCCTCCGCGATCGTGCGCGGGGTCTACGACACGCTCGGCGAACTCTACGTTCGCGCGGGCCACGGCGCGGCGGAACTGGCCGCCGCGCTCTACACCGGGAACGCCTACGTGGCCTACGGGCACGTCAGGCCGAATCCGGAGATGGAACCGATGCAGACGCAGAATCAGGCGCAGGAACAGGAGGCGCAGGCCCAGCAGCAGGCGGCGCCCCAGCAGGCCGAGGCCGGGATCCAGGCCCAGGAGACCGAGGCCCAGGCGCAGTCGACCAAGGGGCTGGAGCAGCGGCAGGCCTACGTGAAGCCGCCCCAGCAGGACCAGGCCCAGCGGCAGCGGCAGGGCCTCCGGCAGTAACCAAAAAACCGCGCGGGCGGCGCGTCGCCGCCCGCGCCCTTCCAAATGGAGCGACCCATGATCCAGCTGCTCTACCAGGTCGACGCGTGGATCGCGGAGGGGTTCGGCTATCGGACGCTCGCCCTCCTGCTCCTCTTCCTCCAGCTCGATCAATTGTTCGACCGCCACGCGGCCCCCTGGCTGAAGCGACACGTCGAGCCGCGCGTGGAGCGGGCCTGCGTCGGGCTCGGCGTCCGGCTCGGCCTGAGGGGGCGAGGGGCCCAGGCTCCGGGAGAGTCGACATGCAAGCGTTCGGCCAGCTGATCCTCTTCCTGATCGTAGCGACCGCCGTCGCGATCTCGATCTTCGCCGCCAAGTGCGGGGAGAAGGTCGAGGCGCATTTCTCCGACCCCGAAAACGCCGCCAAGGCGGCCGAGGCCCTCAAGCGCCTCGCCAAGAAAGGGAAGTGAACCATGGAACTCCTGGGAGCGATCGGCCTGCTGCTTTTGACGTCCACGGTCCTCTGGGCCTGGCTCGGTACGCTTCGCGACAAGCACCCCGTGCTCGACAAATTGATGGACTTGGAGGAGCGTCGCTGCGCCGCCACCCGCAAGGGGCTGGGGGCGCTCGGCAAGGCCGCCTTCTTCGTCGGCAAGGCGGCGATCAAGAAGTGACCGAGGCCCGCGCCGGGCGGCGACTCCCCGCCGCCCGGCAACCCTCCAAGGAGGCCGAACATGACCGAGAAACACCTCGCCAAGACGCTGCAGGGCCACAGCGAATGGCTGCGGAACCCGTCGACGCGGGAGGGGGCGAAGGCCGACCTCCGGGCGGCGGACCTGCGCTACGCCAACCTCGCCGGCGCGGACCTGCAGTTCGCCGACATGCGGGCGGCCGACCTCCGCCACGCGGACCTGAGCGGGGCCAAGCTCCGCAACGCCGACCTCCGGGGCGCGGACCTGAGCCGGGCCAACTGCGAGCTGGCGGACTTCACCAACGCGCAGATGCACGGCGCCCTCGTGGAGGGGACCAACCTCCGGGGCGCCAACCTGCAGTACACGAACCTGACCGCCGCGTCCGCCGCGCAGAAGCCCGACGAGGGCGCGCCGGCGCAGGCGGCCGGACGCGAGGGCAACCCGGAGCTGGACCGCCGCCGGGCGCACGTCCCGCCGCCGGCGCGCCAGGACGGCCGCCGCCAGAAGGGCCCGACCCAGGGGTGAACCATGACCGAGTCCGAATCGCCGCAGTACGACGCCGCGCTCAGGCTCGCGATCGAGCTGGTGAACCGCCTGCAGGGCGGCGAGCCCAAGGCGCTGCTCGTGGGCTTCGCCACCTTCAAGATTTTGGAGCTGATCCGCGATGCACCCGCTTCACAACCGGCCGGCCGACCCGGCCGTCCATGAGGCGTCGATCCGGATGGCCCGCCGCTGCCGCCGAGTCGTGCAGGCCTGCCTGCGCGAGGAGGAGTGGGGCGACGCCGACCGGGAGTTCTATTCCATCATCCGCGAGGGCCTTGAGGCGCTCGCGTCCCGAAAGAAGGAGGATCGAACGTGCTGAGAGACTTCTTGCTGGAGATCGGGTCGAGGGGCTGGCCGATCGGCCTGGCCTTCACGGCGGCCGCCGTCGGCGCGGTCTTCGCCGCGTCCGCCGCCCTGGCGTGGGCCTGGAACCGCCTGTCCGGCCGCCGCGCCCGGCGCCTGCTGGCGCGGGCGATGCTGGCCCTGCACTCCGACGCGGAGCTGACGCGGATCGCGGCCGGGCGGGGCTGGATCTCGTCGTCCGACCTCGGCCCGCGGCCGGTCGGCGAGCTGGAGCACCGCGTCGACCTGGAGCGCCTCGCCGGGCTGCGCGAGGCGGCGGAGGCCGCCGGCTACGAATACCGCGCCGCGCGGTCCGAGGAAGGCTATTACACCGTCGCCCTGGTCCGCCGGGACGACATCTGCCACTGCTCGTCGCGCAGCCAGTTCCGCGCGAGCCTGACGGCGGCCGCGCTGGCGATGGGGGGAGGGCCGTGGAAGCTGCTGAACGAAGACTTCTGATCGACGCCGAGGAGTTCGCCCGCTGGCTGGACGTCTCCGAGCGCACGCTCTGGCGGCTGCTCTCGGCCGGCAAGGTGCCGAAGCCGATGCGCGTCGGCCGGTCGACCCGCTGGCGGGCCGAGGAAATCCGGGGCTGGATCGACCGGGGATGCCCGGCGGAAAAATGACTTGCGCGAACGATCGATCCGTGCCAGCCTCGGCGAATGCTGACGTCGTATCCAATCTCACAAGCCATCCCTTCCGTGCTGCGGGCGCCTCGGCGTCAGCAAACCCCCGGCGTCCGCAGCACCGAACGGATGGACCGAGGTTGATCATGAAATCAAACAACAATATCGGAGACGACGCATTCGAGGACGAGGCGCCGGAACGCCGCGGGGCGTTAACCCTCTCCCACGAACTATCGAAGGAAATCGATCGCTGTCAGGCGATCCTGAAAGACCACCGCGGCTTCGCCTTATTCAAGCTCCGCGGGGCCATCGAGTGGGCGGAGACGACGATCCGCTCGGGGAATGCGATCGACATGAGGCCGGCGCTCGAAAACATCAGGGCGGTCCACTCAGAGCTGGCCGGGGGTGCCCAATGAAGGCCCTCCCGATCCCGTTCACCGCGCCCATGGTCCGCGCCCTGCTCGAAGGCCGCAAGACGCAAACGCGGCGGATCATCGAGCCGCAGCCCGTTCTTCTTCCCGACAAGTTCTGGAGGCTGCACGGGGCCGCCTGGAGTGAGGGAATAAGCCGCGTCCCAGTGATGCCGGGCCATTCGCTAGCGAAGAGGGCCCCCTACGGCCAGGACGGCGACCTGCTCTGGGTTCGCGAAGCTTGGGTGCCGCAGCCCAATCGCGAAGGCCCGGGCTATCTATCCGACGCTACCTGGTTCCCGCCGGAGTGGGCGGGCCGGTGGGAGTCCGCGATCGACATGCCCCGCGAGTACAGCCGACTGACGCTGGAAATCACCGGCGTCCGCGTCGAGCGGCTGCAGGAGATCAGCGAGGCGGATGCGATCGCCGAAGGAGCTTGGTCCGGACTTTACGACACGCCGCTCGCTCCCGACGAAATCCGGCCCGCCTTCACGATGCTCTGGGATTTCCTCTACGGCGAGGGTTCGTGGGACGCGAACCCCTGGGTGTGGGTGCTGGAATTCAACGTCCACCGCATGAACGTCGACGCCTTCCTGGCCGGGAGGGCGGCATGAGCGAGAAGCGCCATTTCTACCGAATGTGGTATCACGCCTACACGATGCAGGCCGGTTTCGAGATGCGGTTCCAGCTGCAGTTTCCCGGCTGCCGGGAGTTGGAAACTGTGGTGGCGATGGACTGGGATCGGATCATGAAGGGCGAGGTCAAGTTGACGCCGACCAGCCGCTTCTTCGTCCACTCAGCAAGCCTGCACCTGCTGGAGCCTCGCGTGGGCGACCACGTCCTCGCCGGCGGCGTGATCTTCCAGGTCATCCCGGACGGCGAACTCATGCGGCACGTCTGCGCCGTCTGCATCTCCGACCTCCGGCATTACGACGGGGTGGAGATCGTCCGCCGCGACGGCAGGCCGTTCCACTGGCCGGAAAGCGAGGCGGCATGAGCATCGAAAAGATCAGCGAGATCGCAGCTAAGACGGCGGTGGAGATCACCGTTCCGATAGCGATGGACGCCGGCGCGACGGCCTTCTGTGAAGCGATCCCGCTGGACTGGCTGGAGAAGCTTCTTATGGGCCATCACGACGATCACGGAGAGTTCGCTTATTCCGCGTGCGCTAAGGACATAAAGGCTCGGCTCATCAAGCAAGCCGGCAAGAATCTGTTCTCGAAGCAGGGCAAGAAAGTGCTGCCCGTGTAGAAGACGCCATCTGGCGCGCTTTGCCTACCGCCGGTACACTGAACCGATCGCCACCATCCCATTGGAGCCGCCGAAATGGCCTCGATCTACAAGCGGTCGTCGGACAAGGGGAAGAAGAACCGGCCCTGGATGATCGAGTACCTCGACCACGAGGGGAGGCGGGCCTACGCCAAGGGCTTCACCGACAAGGGCCTGACCGAGCAGCTGGCGGCCAAGCTGGAGAACGAGGTCATGCTCCGCAAGCGGGGGATGATCGACCCGGCGCAGGAGCGGCTGCTGGCGGTCAAGCAGTCGCCGATCGCCGACCATCTGGCGGCCTTCGAGCGCTCGCTCGACGACACCACCCCCAAGCACCGGCGGCTGACGATGACGCGGGTGCGCCGCCTGGTCGAGGCCTCCGGCGCGGCGACGATCGGCGAGCTGGAGGCGGAGGAGGTCGAGGAGGCGCTCAAGGAAATCCGCCGTGCCGAAGACCTGGGGGCCCGGACGTACAACCACTACCTACAGGCGGTCGACGAATTCGGCAAGTGGCTGGTCGCCTCCAAGCGGCTGTCGTCGAACCCGGTCGCCGGGATCGACCGGCTCAACGCCGAGACCGACGTGCGCCACAAGCGGCGGGCGCTCACGCGCGACGAGGTGTCGCGCCTGGTCCGGGCGGCACGGGAATCCGGCAAGGAGGTGCAGGGCTACCCCGGCGAGCTGCGGGCCCGCGTCTACCTGACCAGCTTCCTGACCGGCCTGCGGCGGCTGGAGCTGGCCAGCCTCACCCCCCGCTCGTTCAAGCTCGACGACGCCCAGCCCACCCTGACGGTCGAGGCCGCCTGCTCCAAGCACCGGCGCAAGGACGTGCTGCCGATGCACCCGGATCTGGTCGCATGGGTGAGGGAGTGGACGGCCGGCATGGACCCGGACGCGCCGCTGTTCCCCGGCCTGGCCCGCAAGAAGACCTACACGATGGTCCAGAAGGACCTGGAGCGGGCGGGCATCCCCTACGAGACGCACGAGGGCCTGGCCGACTTCCACGCCGCCGGGCGGCACTCGCACATCACGGGGCTGGTCCGGTCGGGCGCGTCGATCATGGAGGCGAAGGAGCTGGCCCGCCACGCCGACATCCGCCAGACGGCGAAGTACACCCACATCGGCCTGGAGGACCGGGCGGCGGCGCTGGGCAACCTGGCCGCCCCGGACGCATACGCATCCGTTGAACTGTCGGAAATGCGTCGGGTTTCGGGCGGCGTCTCCCGTCGCGAGGCGTCGCCGGGTGGCACCGACCCGTCGGAGGGCGACAAGCCGGGAAACGAAAAAACCCCTGATTTCTCAGGGGTTTCGTCGTCTGCTGTCGTCGGTTGTCGCCAGGAGGCAATCGACGTAAGTAGTGGAGGCGGCGGGAATTGCACCCGCGTCCCGAGAAGCTTCGGCGAGGGCCTCTACGTGCGTAGCCGATCAATTGGTTGTCGGCGTCGGGGCTCTGATCGGCAAGATCCCCTTCGGCTTAGCTCGTCATGAGTCTAGCCCGGGCCTCAACAAGCGGTTTGGCTCAGGCGATCCCGAATTGGCGTCCCTGGCCGGATCTCTCGGGAGAAGACCCGTCGCAGGGCCGGTCGCTGTTTTCAGGCAGCGAGACGGAGACCAACAGTGTTGTTGGCAGTTAAGTTTTAGTCGGCTTTTTACGAGGCCTGCTGACCAACCTCGGCACGCCACCGTTCACGTCGGACATCCGGTCGATCCTGGTTCGCCCCCTTGGGAATCGTGGTTCAGGCGGTCGATCGACCGATCCAACCGCCTGGTCACCACAATTATGGGTTCTACGTCGCCCAGGTCAATAAGGATCGCTCTTTCTCTGAGCGACTCCCAGGTTTATGATGCGGCTCCGGTCGGTGTCGCCGCCTGGCTGGGGCCATCGAGAACGTACGGATACGCGTCGACTGTCGAGGGATCGCGCGATGCTGCCTACCTGGGATCAGATCCAGCGCGCCGCTTACGAGCGCTGGGAACGTCGGGGATGGGCCCACGGGAGCGACCAGGACGACTGGGTCGCCGCCGAAATGGACCTGACCTTTCAACTCAACTATCGGCCGGCCGCGGAGTATCCGCTGGCCTCGTATGAGCCGATCATCGTCGGGTCGCGGACCCGGCCGAGCTGTCGATTCTGCGAACGGGCCGAGCCCCGTACGAAGTTCTCCGCCGCCCGCCCGATCACCCCGGCGACGCTCGGCGAGACATCGCTCCGCTGCGCGGAAATCTGCGACGAGTGCCACGCCCAGTTCGTCGACTCGATCGATCGCGACTTCGCCGGCTTCTGGCGATCGGTCCATCAGGCTCGAGACCTCTGGGAAGGGCCCTCGTCGATTCCCGTCGGTGCGTTCAAGGCGTTGGCCCGAACGGCTCTGGCGATCATGCCGGCCCGAGAGCTTCAGCACTTCGAGGACACCGTCGAATGGGTCGGCAACCCCGACCATGATTTCGACGGCGCGCTCTTCGCCGGGACGGGGTGTCTCGTCTATCGGACGCGCTTCGCACACGCGACGCCCTGGGTGTCGCTCTCAAGGCGAACGGATCCCGACGTTCCCCTGCCCTACTCCGTTTTCGCTCTGATCTGGGGGCGAGACGTCGTCGAGATCGCCCTGCCGCTTTGCGCGCGGGATCAGGATCACGAAGGATCGGCCCACCAGCTCCCCCCCCGCTCATTTACAACGGGTTTCGGAGGTGAGGCGCTGTCCGCGAGATCGCGACGAATTCCGCTGGAGATGAGCGAGCGGCCCCGCCGTCGCGGAATGCGGCTCTTCGCCTGAAGCCCTGCGGCTTGACGTCAAACTCGACCGAAGGCGACAAGGGTGACGTCGTCGAACGGGGCGCATCCCGCGGCGTGGCCTCGGACGTCGTGGGCGACGGCCTCTCCCGCCTCCCGAGGCGAGGCGTGAGGTTGCGAGAGCAACTCGCGGAACCTCGCATCGCTGTAGCGAGTGTTCGCTCCGTTCATTGCGTCGGGGACGCCGTCCGTGTAGAGGATGACGAACTCCCCGGGCTCCAGGTGACTCTGGCAGGCCTCGTAAACCGAATCGCCGGCGATCGCCAGGGGGAGCCCCGACGTATCTCGGCCGACTTCCTCCACGGTCCCGTCGCGACGGCGGATCAACGGCGCGGGGTGGCCGGCGTTGACGACGTGGAGAGTGTGGGCCTCGACGTCCAGCATCACCAGCAAGAAGGTGATGAACATGTCGAGCACGCCGTTCTCGGTCAGCCGGCGGTTCAGCTTCGTGACGACCTCGGCCGGGTCCCTCGCATCCTGAAGGAAGAGGCTGATCTCGGCCGAGAGCCGGGCGGTCAGCAGCGCGGCGGGGAGGCCCTTGCCCACAACGTCGCCCACGGCGATCGCCCATCGCCGGGGCGGCTCCTTGCGCGCCGCTTCCGAGCTGAACATGGGAATGAAGCCGTAGTAGTCGCCGCCGACGTGGCGCGCAGGCTCGTAGCAGTCCCAAAACTCATAGCCCGGGACCGATCGCGGCCGCTCGGGCAAGAGAGCCTGCATGACCTGCCGGGCGAACTGGAGCTCACGCTCGAACTCACGCTGCTGCAGCAGGTCGCGGTGCATCCGAGCGTTCTGAACGGCCACGCTGATCTGGCTGGCCACGGAGGCGAGAAGGTCGAGGTCGTCCTCGCTGAATCGGCCTCGGCCCTCGTCGGCGTGGATCTGGACGACCCCCACCGGCCGTCGCTGAGAGTCGAGGATCGGCACGCACATCAGCGAGCGGACGCGTCCCTCGGCGAGGCTGCGGACCTCGCCCATCTCCTCGCGCGTATCCTTGCTCAGGATGGCCTGAGAGCCTTTCATGACACGGTCGAGGATCGTCTTGCTGACGACCACGCTCTCCCCCTTGCCGGTGCGGGACTTCACCGCCTCCGGGAGCAACTCGCGGGCTGCGTTTTCGAGCAGGACGAAACCGCCGGACGCCTGGGGGAAGATGTCGAAGAGCGAATCGAGCACCCGCCCGAGGAGGGCGTCGAGGACCAATTCGCCGCCGAACTCACGGCTGATCTTTTGAAGGGCTCGCAACTTCTCTTCGGGGCGGGCGATCGGAGCTTCCTGATCGTCGTGCGCCGGCAGATCGACGGCCTTGAAAACCGTCGACTGGTCCTCGTCGCCGTCCTGAACGAGCACGGCCCGACTGAGGAACTTGAGGGAGACCTCGCCCAGTTGGATCCGGGCCTCGTTCCAGAGCGAGGTGGGACGGGTGACGCGCTGGCCGTCGAGGAAGGTCCCGCGGGTGCTCTCCAGGTCGCGAATCCAGTACTCGTCGCGACGGCGGGCGATCTCGGCGTGGCGGCGTGAGACGGTCTTGGGGTCGAGAACCAGGTCGCAATCCAGACTGCGCCCGATCACCGTCAGGTCGGCGGTCACCTTGAAGAGTCGGCCGGCGGTCGCGCCGTTGAGTACCTGAAGCACCGGAGTCGAGATCGGGTCCTGGGGCATGGGCTGCCGGCTCCGAGGGGAAGCGTCCGGCCGGCCCCGCCTTGGACAGGGCCGCCCGCTAGGAGAAGGGAACGCAACTGGACCCGAATCTTACGTTCCACCGAGGCCGATCGACGCCTGCGTTCGGGGCGGCGGTTCGGCTCGACTCGCGAAACGATAGATCAGAATCGCCGCGGCGGTCGATACGTTCAGCGAACTCGCTCGTCCCGGCATCGGGATGGTGATCGATCGTCTGCATCGTGCGACCCAGGCGGGATCAACGCCCCGGTCCTCGTCGCCCAGGACCAGACCCAGCCGTGGAGGGAGCGAGACCTCTTCAAAAGGCGTCGCTTCTCCGGCGACGGCCGCGAAAAACTCGACGCCAAGAGTGTTTTCCATGTCCGCGGCCATGCTGAGTAGATCATCGGCGACCACGACTGGCAAACGCAAGGCCGAGCCCATCGAAACCCTTAATACCCGCCGCGAAAGCGGATCCGGACAGGAGGGCCCCGCCAGGATCCCGTCCACGTCGAAGGCGTCGCACAGGCGGGCGATCGAGCCCAGGTTTTCGGGGTTGCTGATCTGGGGGCAGACCACGAATCGGAGCGTCCCGGAAGCGGTCCCCCACAATTCCCGCCAACTTGGCGCAGGGAGTCGCCGACCGCAGGCCAGCGCTCCGCGATGAAACGGGAAGCCGACGAGATCGTGGACCTTCTCGAAAGGCACGACGTAAAGGGGGACGTCCTCGGGAACGGTCGTCTGAAGACGGTCGAGATGCCGGTCGGTGAGCAGGACAGAGTCCGTCGGATACCGACTGGCGATCAACCGATCGACGAGGCGCTCGCCCTCGACGATGAAATGGTTCAGGTCGCGGGTCGTGTTCGTCGCCTTCAGCGAGCGGTAGACCGCCAGCCGGGGGTCGTTCAGGTCGTCGATCGGGATGGTCGTCATGGCCCGTCGATTGTATCGCGGAGAATTCGGGAAGGGAGGTTCGCTCCAGGTCGGCTTGTTCGGATCTTGCTTCGGGAGTCGGCTGGGAAGGATTCTCTCCCAGGATCCCCGCTTTCAGGGGCCGGCGGTCGGTTGTGTCGAACAGGGGGCGGGGATTATCGTGGATGCCCTGGCGTGCCCACGTTTCTCGACGCGTTCCATGGACGGAACCCCTACCGCCGAAGCAGGATCGGCGACCGCCCGGAGAGCCTCTCGCATGGTCGGCTTGGCAGCTCGCTGGTCCCCTTACGCTCTGGCGTTCTTCAGCAGCCTCTGCATCATGGTCCTGGAACTCGTGTCGAGCCGATTGGTGGCTCGCCACGTCGGCTCCTCCTTGACCGTCTGGAACAGCGTCATCGGGATCATCCTGGCGGGGATCTGCCTGGGGAACGTGCTCGGCGGCCGGCTGGCCGACCGCGTCGAACCTCGGCGGGCGCTCGGCCCCATCTTCGCTCTCGGCTCGTTCCTGACTTTCGGCTGCCTGCTCGTCAACGCCGCCATCCCCATGCTTCTCCCCTCGCCGCAGGCGATGAACTGGGAACTGAGGACGATCCTGGTCGTCACTCTCGACTTCCTCCTACCGGCGACCGTGCTGGGCATGGTCGGCCCGGTGGTCGCCAAGATGGCCGTCGACCTGTCGGCGAAGGCCGGAAGCGCCATCGGCGACGTCTACTTCTTCGGGGCGGTCGGCTCGATCGTGGGGACGTTCCTGGCCGGCTTCGTGCTGATCTACCTGGCGCCGACCTCGGTGATCGTTCTGGTCGTCGCCGCCGCTCTGGCTCTGCTGGCCGCCGCGCTTGATGAGAATCCCCTGACGCGCGGGGCGGCGGTCGCCACGGCCGTCCTTCTGGGGCTCGCCTCGGTCGCTCCGATGATCCGGTCGCTGGGGATCGGCGGTATCGATCTGGGTGGCTACCAGATCAACCATGTGGCGCTGGCGGGTGGGGCCGCGTCGCTCCTGCTGGCCTTCACCGCGGCCGCGTCGCTCAAGACGAGGGCGGCGATCACCGACGCTGAAGCGGAGGTGGCCCTTGAAGCGACGGCCGATCACCAGGCCTCGCGGACGAGCCTCCGCGACCTGGCGGCCCTGGCCTTCCTGGCCAGCCTGGCGTTCATGGCGATGGAGATGGTCGCCGGCCGAATGGTGACCCGCAACCTGGGGTCGAGCGTCTACGGCTGGACGAGCGTCATCGGCGTCTTGCTGGCGGGGTTGAGCCTGGGGAACTGGCTGGGAGGCCGCGTCGCAAACATCATCCGAAGCGAGAAGCAGGCGAGCTGGCTGTTCATGGTCGCCTCGGCCGCCCTGCTCTGGATCCTCTTTCTGGACGGTCAACCGGAGTGGTTCCGCGACGCGACCGGCCAGGGGTATAACCCGAGCCTCCTCAGTCGGGCCATCGTGCTGAACGAGGTCACTCTCTTCGGCAGCACCTGGCCGCTGAGCTGGCCGTATCGCGTGCTGCTGGTCGTGACGCTCGTCTTCTTCCTGCCGGCCGTCACCATGGGGACGGTCAGCCCCGTCGTGGCGAAGCTGGCCGTGGAACGGCTGCGGAAGAGCAAGCGGACGGGGACGGCCATCGGAGCGGTCTACGCCTGGGGGATGGTCGGCAGCATCATCGGAACCTTCCTGACGGGCTTCGTCCTGATCGACCATCTGGGGACGAAGGGTGTTCTGCTGGTCCTGGCCGCGGTGCTCGCCCTGGCGGCGACCATTCTGGGCTCGGTTTTCCACGCCGTCTGGGCGGGGATCCCGCTGGGGCTGTGCGTGATCGGGCTCCTTCCGATGAAGTGGACCGAGAAGATCGGCCACCAGTGGAACATCCGCGAGGATCGGGGAGACGTGACCACGACCCAGGACGCCCTCGCTTACGCGGACGAGAGCAACTACTACTACATCAAGGTCAACAACGAGCCCGAGGGGGACCTCCAGCTCCGGACGCTCGTGCTGGACAACCTGATCCACGGCTACTTCATCCTCGGCCACCCCGAGCGGCTCGACTACGACTATGAGCACATCTACGCGATGATCGGCTACCGGGCCGCCAAGGCGGCCGGCAAGATCACCCTCGCCGGAGCCGCCCCCGCGCCGACGCCTGCGGCAGAGACCGGGAAGCTCCCCGATCAGGTCATCGCCGACGGCCAGCCAACTCCTGCCAAGACCGAGACGAAGCCCGCCGCGCCGACGGCCGACATGCCGCCGGACGATGAGGAGATCCTGGAATCCCCCTCGCGGTCGTGGATGCCCAAGGTCGCGAGCTCGACGCTGAAGACCCTGTTTCTGGGGGGCGGCGCCTACACGTTCCAGCGCCACATGCAGCACGTCTACCCGGGGACTGAGGTCGACGTCGCCGAGATCGATCCGGCCGTCACGCGGGCCAACCAGGCGGCGACCGGCCTGCCCCTCGACACGCCCATCAAAACCACCTGGGGCGACGCCCGCCAGTTCGTGGAGCGGAACCAGGACTCCAAGCAGTACGACCTGATCTACGGCGACGCCTTCAACGACTTCTCAGTCCCCTGGCACCTGACGACCCGGGAGTTCAACGAGAAGATCTCCAAGATGATGGCCCCGACGGGCGTCTACATGATCAACATCATCGACGCCTATGAGTCCGACGCCGAGGCCCTCTCCAAGGCCAAGAAGGAGATCGACGCGCTCCAGATCAAGGATCCCGCAGCCGAGGAGCGAGTCCGTCAGCGATATCTCACGGCCGCCCACCGCTACGGCGGATTCCTGGGTGCCTGGACGGCCACCGCCAAACTGACGTTCCCCCACGTCTACATCTTCGGCACCAGCGAGTCGACCGGCGAGGGCCAGCGCGAAACCTTCGTCGTCGTGGCCGCGAAACAGCCGATCGACCTCACCGACCTCGGCAAGCGCGACGACGACCCCCGCTTCTTCCAGAATCACAAGCGGACCGTCGCCGCCTTCTACGGGCCCGAGGACGAAAAGGCCGTGCTGGAAAGCCGATCGCGAGGGATCATCCTGACGGACGACTACGCCCCGGTCGAAAACCTGCTGGCCCCCGTGGCCGAAACTCGCGGCAAGGATTGAGTGAAACAGCTTATTGAAGAAATGCGGTTCGATGGTCTTCCCCCCTCGCGGGGGAAGACAGACCGCGAGGAACACCGACGAAATAACCTCCCCGAGTCAAGGACCGAGAGGGTGGTCCAGGCGGCCCGCCTGGACGTCTTCGACCCCAAGCCCTGGGACGTCCGGGCGGGCCGCCCGGACCACCCGATCAGTGAGCCTTGACCTGTCCAAAATCGGGAAGTTGTTTCGTCAGCTGGCAACTGAAAACTGAAAACTCCCGAGCGGCCACCTTCCCCCGCAAGGGTGGAAAGACGTTATGGATCAAGTCGGGCTCCTTCCGGGATACGATCCGAGCGAGACTCATCCAATGAACTCTGGCGCCCCGTCGACTCCCAAAGCCCCCCGCGACTGGACCTGGCCGATGGTCTTCGGCGTCTTCGCGGCCTTCTGGGTCGTCTATCTCCTCGTCGGCCGGCTGGATCAGTTCAGCGACCTGGACGCCGGCGGGCCCAATACACCCGTGGACTACGAGTGGAGCTTGCGCGACCTCGACAACAACTCGGTCAAGTTCTCCAACTTCCAGGGGAAGCCTCTGTTCGTCAACGTCTGGGCGACGTGGTGCCCCCCTTGCGTCGGTGAGTTGCCTTCGATCGCTCGACTCGCGGCGACGCCGGAATTGAAGGACAAGGTCGCCTTCGTCTGCATCTCCACCGACGAAGGGATCAACCCCGTCCGCTCCTTCATGCGAGGGAAAGACTGGCCCATGACCATCCTTCAGGCCGACCGCCTCCCCCCCGTCTTCATGAGCGACGCCATCCCAGCGACCTATCTGGTCTCGGCCGAAGGCCGCGTCGTCTACGAGTACGTTGGAGGCACGGATTGGGATACCCCCAAGGTCGTCGCGAAGCTCCGAAAGCTCGTCGCCGACTCGCCCCAGGGCTGATCGACGGCCGGCCCAAGGACCGTTTGCGCCGGTTATCCGGACCTCGCGTCTGACGAGGCCTTTCGTGAGTAAGTTGACCTTAGGAGATTAGCGCAGTCCAGACCGCCGAAGGTCGCGAATCGGTCGCTTCCTCGGTCGAAACGGGCTCGCGTTTGGCTCCTGAGGAACGAGGGTCCCCTCCCATCTCGCCGCTCCTCAATAATGGGCGGTGCGGCGGAGTCAGGGACCTCGCGAAAATGGCCGAGCGAACCCAATTCCAGCGGTGGCGAAATGAACCCAAACGGTCTTCTGGCAAAGACTTGGGGTCACGCCGCTGTTCCGCATCTCTCGGCGATCAAAGCCAATTGAACCCAATCGCCGCAGCCGGGAGAGATCCTGGCTGCGTCCATCGAGGACCCACGCCCCAGCGCAGAACGCCGGCGCGAATCTGGCTTATCGCCGGTCGGGCCGAGTTGTTGGAATTGGTCAAACGAAGCCAAACGCGGGCCTGCGTTTTGTACGCTCAAGACTCGACGGATCAAGACCTTGCGTCGCCCCAGGCCGTGCCGCGACGGCCGCAAACGAAGCCGCCCTCGACGCGGTCATTCGGTTCGCAGAGGTGGAGGCTCGGTCACGAAGAGCCCGTATTCCTCATTCCGGCGTTCGACCGACCCGCTCCCCTCGGCGAAACGAACTTCACGGAGGCGGCCGCGCAGAACGACCCCCTTCTCCAGGTCGAACCCGAACAGAGCGTAGCGGATGGCGATGCCGCCAGCCCCCTCAACGTGCCCCCAGCGCGCAACGTCCTGGGGATGCCCCATCGTGACGAACGGCCCCCGATCCGAGCGGACGAGACGGCCGGGGCGGAATCGCTGCGAATCCAGCGGATGCACCGCGCTGGTGAAGAGACGTGCAAGCATCGCGGCGGGTTCGCGTCCGTCATAGGTCGAACCGGCCGCCAGGCGGTCGCGCGGTTCGACGATCAGAGGCTGATCGCCCGACCAACCACCTTCCGGGGCCGTCTCCACCAGGATCTCGAGCCGGCGGAGTTCGCCGACCGAGGAGGCCGACGCCTGGACCTCCAGATCGATCCCGGCCCCTTCGCGACTCCGGCTCCACGCGGCCCGGACGGTCAGGCCGTGCCAGCCGGCGGGCTCGAAGGTCGCCACCAGTCGGGAATGAACGACCTCAAGACCGACCAGCGCGGAGCGGTGAAAGGCGGAGTCGTCCCGGCGGCCGGTCGCCGCGAGGCCCGCCATGGCCAGGTGCAGCCAGGTCGAGTCGGCCGATTTCAGCCCCATCCGGCCGTCGGCGTGCTCGAGCGTCCACGTATCGCCGGCCCAATCGATGACGAAGCGGTCGGTCTCGCTTCGTACGGCCGCCCCTTTCGGGTCTTCCACGGCGTCGTTCCCGATGCAAACGATAAAACCCCGCCGACCCGGGTTTTCGTCGGGTCGGCGGGGCCGGAACAGAGAAGAGGCCGGATAATCGAGGCAGACGCCCCGGTCGATCGATGCAGCGCCTATTCGGCGGCAAGGCAATCAACGAATTTGAAGATACTCCTCGTCCGACCGATGTCAAGAGTCGAGGCACGAATTCAGCGCTCGTTCGATCGAAGGTCCTCACGCTCGCCGGACGCAAATCGGCTTTCTATTGCCTCATCGAAGGCCCGCCCCTGCATCGGTCGCGGCTTACACGGCCGTTTTCTCATGGGCGGCAGCCGGGCTGGGAGCCCGGCGACGGGTGGTGTGGAAGGTCCGCCCGGACGTCTTCGACCCCAGGCATGCGACGTTCGGGCAGGCCGACCAGCCCGCCCGCGCGGCCGCCGCTTGAGCGTATGCCAGAGCCGTCTCACCCCCCTTACGCCGCTCCTCTCCCAAAAAACTAAAAGTACGTTGATACGAACATCTACGCGATCGTCTTGCCGCTACGCACGCGAAGCTGCGACGGAGGTCTCGCCGATGCAAGCATTAACATTTATTCGACAGTGGCTGCTTGACGAGCACGGGCGCGTTACATTAAATATCGAGACATGCCAGGCGGTTGAAGTTCGGCGAAGGCCGAGCGATCCAATCCACCCGGCATCATCGACGGTCATTTCCAACGGCCCGTTTCTACGGCCTTCGGCAGTCCTCAGTCTATCACTGTCAGATCGACGAACTGGACGATCGACCGTAGGTCTCGGTCCTCGGCAGAGCTTCTCGCAGTCGCACCTGTGCCTGAATGGTCCGATGAATATCGGACCGAGTCCTATCGCCTCGCCGCAGACTCTCTTTTCTTCATTCAAGCATGATTTGATCAACGAGCCGCGCCGCGGCCTCGTCGGTCGTCGCACGCGCTGCGACTTCCGCCGCGTCGCCGGGGCGTTCGCTTACGGGCTTTCGCGCCTGGGAAGCCCTCGTTCGTCGCCCTGCGCACTTCTGGTTCAAAGTCGGCCGCGGGTCGATTCGAGGCCCGTCGACCGGTGTTGTTTTCCGTCGTCACCCCGTTTGCGGAGTCAACGCCATGAAGCATCGCGGATTCACGCTGATCGAGTTGCTGGTGGTGATTGCGATCATCGCCGTCCTGATCGCCCTGCTGTTGCCCGCCGTCCAGTCGGCTCGCGAAGCTGCGAGACGAGCTCAATGCACGAACAACCTGAAACAGGTCGGTCTGGCGCTTCACAACTACGAAAGCTCCAACGGCGCCTTCCCGCCCGGCGGGGTTTCCGACGAGTCCAAGGGGACGAACTGGGGTGGATCGGTCGGCGGCAACAACCTGGCCTCATGGCGCGCTCTCGTCATCCCGCAGATGGAAGGCGGCAACGTTTACAACGCCATTAATTTCAATCTCCCGCTGAACGCCACGGTCTCCGCCGGGGGACAATGGACGGCCTTGATGACGGTGAACGCCACCTGGGTCTGCCCCTCGGACGACAACTTCCAGGGACAGGGGCCGGGCATCCGGTCCTCGAGCGGCGCCTGGGGCAACTATCCGAACGGGACGAGCCCCATCAATCCGTTCACAGGCGCGGCCGAGACCCGCGTCATGGTGAGCAACTACTCGGGAAGCTTCGGCGACAACTACGCCATCGGCGCTCTGTCCTCGGGCCAGAATCCCTGGGAGACCTATCCCTACCCGCCGACGCTCGGCGCCGGCCAGGCTCGTATCGGCTTTCCCGGCTTCTGGGGGACCGCCTGGAACGACGCCGTGTCGACGCAGTCGGGCGGGCAGCTCCGCGGGATGTTCTCGTACCGGATCATGGGAGTCGGCGCCGTGACGATCGCCTCGATCATCGACGGCACCTCGAACACGATCATGGTGGGGGAGGTCCTGCCGGCTCAGGCGGCTGACAGCAACTTCTGGAACAACAACGGCGCGACCTTCGGCACCACCATCCCGATCAACTGGCAGACCTTGCGGGCGCCCCTGGACGGCACGACCCCCTTCGGCACCACCGACTGGCAGAACCGCTTCAGCTACGCCAGCAAGGGAGCCAAGAGCAGGCACCCCGGCGGAGCCAACTTCACCTTCGGGGACGGCTCGGTCCGCTTCCTGAAGAGCTCCATCGCGCTGCCGGTCTACTGCGCCCTGGGGAGCCGAGCCGGCGGCGAAGTCATCAGCTCCGACTCGTACTGATCCCCTTCCGGACTCCCCCGCCGACTCCTCCATTGAGGCGAGTCGGCGGAGTCCACGGTTCTCCTCGTGAACGAAGGGACCACTCGATTCATGATCCATCGCTCGGCTCAACTTCCGCGAAATCGATCGACCTGCAGCCGATTCGGCCTCTTACTCCTCGTCCCCGCCCTGCTCACGGCGGGCTGCGGGGACGACGGCCTCGGCGAACGTTACAAGGTGACGGGAACGGTGACCTACCAGGGGAAGCCGGTTTCCAACGGCTCGATCCAGTTCTATCCGAACGGCGGAGGCCCTGAACAACGGGGGGCCACCGGCGTCATCAAGGACGGCGTCTACTGGCTCTCCACCCAGGGGGACGACGACGGCGCCTTCCCCGGGAGCTACGTGGTCGCGATCACCGCCCGCAAGCCCGACATGAGCAAAGCCCAGGAAAACGCCGACAAGATCGGCGGCCTGTACCGACAGGAAGACGTCGCGAAAGCCTACAAAAAGGCTCCCAGCGAGATTCCTGTGAAGTACGAGTCGCCAGAATCCGGCGGCCTCAGCGCCAAGGTGGAAGCCAAGAGCAACACGATCGACTTCAACCTCACCGATTGACGTCTCACTCCCGCCCGTCGCAGCGCGTCGGCGGGCGGGCCTTTCCGAGTGAGCGTTTCCTCACATCACCGACTGGCGGTCTTCCGTTCGTACGGGTTACAATCATTTCAACGCCCTTCTCGATTCTCTCAGGGCGGTTCGCGACCTGTCCCATCGGGGCCCGTCCGTGACCAGACAATCCGTCCACTGCTCGTTCCCCGGTTGCTCCGACCCGGCGTCGTACAAGATCGCCGCACGATGGAGCGACGGCAGCTTTGCGGAGCTGAAGACGTACGGCTTCGCCTGCTCGGAGCATCTCGGTCGGGTCTTCCAGGAGGCGGAACAGCGGCAGGCGAGTTACAAGACGGCTCCGAACGAGAGCCTGGAGGAGTTGGCGATCTATCGCTACGAGGCTGGTAAACGCGACCGCCAACTCCAACGTCTCTGGGGACTTGAAGACAACTACCGGACGTAAGTTCACCGGCCTGTTCGTCAGGTCCCCGTCCCATGTCGCGGCCGTCACGAGCGGAGCGATCGGCGCAGGCATTTCGCGGTGCGCGCGGCTCGCGATTTCGGGCGACGATCCGTAAGCCGAAGCCTCAAGGCGGGTCGATACTACGGTCGGCCAAGCCCGCCTCCCCCCTCGCATCGACGCTGGGGAGTGGGCGGGCCGAGTGTGCGGGATGCGTCGTGGCCGCGTGGGGCGGGACGGGCGGATCGCCGGAAGAGGGTCGAAGCGGATCGAGGGCCGCCCCATGGGGGGCCTACCGACGCCGAAACCTTCCCGAGCGCTCCCGCACGGCTCGCCGCCTCGGAGCGAGGAAGCCCGGTCATGCCGAATGACGCTCGAAGGATCGATCAGGCATGCGCCCCGCTCGGCGTTCAAGGAGGTAACCAGGAAGTGAACATCATCACGACCCGTTTCGGTCTGATCCAGGCCCAGGAATCGGAGCTGTACCGAATTCCTGAAGGCCTACTGGGGTTCCGCTCTTATACGCAGTTCCTTCACCTCCCCGATCCCGTCGTCTCGGGCCTTTCGTGGCTGCAAAGCGCCACGGCGCCCGACCTGGCCTTCGGCCTGGTCGCGCCCCCGTTGGCGGTGGGAGACTATCGGATCGAGATCCGCCCCGGCGACCGGGCGGCGTTGGAACTGACCGACGAGCGATCGGCCCTGGTCTACGTCGTCCTGAACCGCAGCGCCGCGGGGGGGTTGACTGTCAACCTCCAGGGGCCGCTCGTGTTCAACCCCGTGCGTCGCCTGGGAAGGCAGCTCGTCCTCACCTCCAGTCGGTATCCTGTGCGGTATCCTCTGGAGGCGGCGGCCCAGCCCGCGACCCCGACCCTGCTGCCCGGCCTGACACCGTTGCGAGCGACGGCGTGAGGACGGCGGCCTGTCCCTCGGATATTCAAGGGCTTCTCACCATTCCCGTCTCCGTCGCGGGCGCCGAGAGCCCGGGCCGCGTGATCGGGGATGGTCACGGGCCTCGTTGGCAGGAGGAAGGAGCCGAGAACGATGCTGGTCCTGTCCCGACACCGCGACGAGAGTATCATCATCGGTGACGACATCGTCATCACCGTGGTCGATATTCGGGGCGATAAGGTCCGCTTGGGGATCGCGGCCCCCATCGAGATCTCCGTGCACCGTCAGGAGGTCTACGAGGCGATTCAACGCGAGAATCGTCAGGCGAGCCGCCTGGAACCCCAGGAAGCCCGCCAGATCGAACGCCTTAACCCGCCCGTCCGCCGCGATCTCCGCCGATCGCGGTCCGACGAGATCTAAGCGGACGCGCGAATTCAGGTTTCGATCGCTCGCGAGCGTCTCTCCACCTGGGTTCGACGGCCCCTTTCACGGGTCGTCGGCCCACCTGACAAATCCCCACATCCGCCGGACGGCGACGCCCCTTCCCTGGGGCGTCGCACGTCCGGTTTATCATTTTCCGAGACCGTAAAGCCGGCCGATCGGGATCGAACGAAACCGCGAGTTCAGCCGATTCCAGGAAGCCGGGCCTCGATAGTAGGTCAGCAGCGCCCGGCCTCGGTGAAACGTGAGGCTCGTGTAGGCGTACGTGTTCTGCGGATCGCCCTCGATGGTGATGGGAGGCGACCACGTCCGCCCCTCGTCCGTCGACACGGCCGCTGAGAGCGGGGTTCGCGGCCCGCCGTGGCTCTCGCCAGACTTCACTGAGTCGTTCCAGATCAGCAGCCAGTCCCCCGTCGACGGGATCCGGCGCAGCGTGGAAGGGGCCTCGGGCGCGGTCACGCCCCACGACTTCGCCTCGCTCCAGGTCTCGCCGCCGTCGGTCGACTCGCTCACGGCGATATGGCCGACCTGCGTTCGGATGTGCATCAGAAGCGAGTCGTCCTCGCGTTCGATCACTTCCGGCTCCATCGACCCGCGCTTCGCGTAATCCACCGTCGTCCGGCTTCGCCGCCACGTGGCCCCGCGATCATCCGAGAGGAAACACGACGCGAGGAAGTGCGAACCCTTCTGATGAACGTCCGGCGTCGAAGACGTCGGCACCACCAGGCGGCCCGTCGAGAGAACCGTCACCCGGTCGTTGTTGACGACGTGGTACCCCGGCGTCGGAGTCGCCTCGATCGACGGACCGAAATCCGCTCCCTCGTCATTCGACACGCGAAGGAACGCGTGCAGATCCGTATACGAGTTCTTCTTCAGATAGAGAAATCCGATTGGTCCGTCGTAGATCGCATTCGGAAGGAGGCGGAAGACGCTCGCCGACATGGCGTTCATTCCGTCCGAGTTCTCCTGCAACACCCGCCTCGGCCCCCAGGTCCGGCCCTCGTCGGCGGATTCCACGGCAACGATCCGCGCCTTGGCGAAATCCGAGGAGGTGGCGTCGAACTCGGTCGTCGTGTAGAGCAGCCGCCCGTCGCGAAGGGCGATGATCGAGCCCTCGCTGTAACGCGGGTGCGCCTGGTCCGCCGGGAAGACGTCCACCGCGAATTCCTCCCGATCGCTCGCCGGAGCCGGCCTCGCGAGCGCCAGCAGAGCCTGCGCCGAGCGCAGGCGAACATCGAGCGTCGGATCGTCGAGGAGCCCGACGAGCGCCGATTTCGCCTCGACGGCCCGGGCTTCAGCAGCGAACTCGGCTGCGTAAACTCGCACCTTGGGATCTTCGTGCGACAGGTTGCGGACCAGCGCCGCCTTTCCTTCCGAGTCGCCCAGCGCGGCGAGTGCGTGCTCGAAGTAGGCCCGTGTAAGTGGCGTCTGGAAGCGTCCGACGCCCGCGCGGAGCGCGGGCAGGTCGCTCGAATCACCGACGCGAGCCAGGATCCAGGCGGCGGTCCGAGCGAAAGTCTCGTCGGAATGGCCCACAAGCGACCGCACATAGGCCAGGGCCTTCGGGTTGCCCCATCTCGTGAGAGCCGCCGCGGCCATGATCGAGCTGAGCGAAGGCTCTGGGCTCGTCATCGCCTTTCGCAACAGCTTGCCGTCGCCGATCTCGCGGACCTTGTAAAGGCTCTCGCAGGCGTGGCCGTGGCCGTACGGGTCAGGGCTCGCCAGCACCTCGAGCAACGTGCGAACGGACGAGAGCTCGCCGCTGCGGACGAGTTCCCGGGCGAGTCCGCACCGGCGCTGCGCGTCAGTCTCTGCGGACAGCTTCGAACCGATCGCCGCCCGCACCTCGCGGCCGAGCCCTTCGTTCGAAAGGGCTTCCGCCGCATGCATCGCCGGCCAGAACTCAGTCGAGCCCAGTCCTTCACGGAGGACTCGCAGACAACGCTCGCGGAGCGCTGGATCGAGGTCGAGGCCCCCATTCGGTTCAGAGCCTCGGGCAGGCCCAAGGTTGGCGAGAAGAATCAGGGCGCCGATCCAGTAGCGAAGGCGGATCATGCTGCACGGGCCTCAGGTGCAAATCGTCGGAACCAGCATCGGTCCGCGATGATAGCACGAGCGGCGCTTCAATTCGCCAACCGGGTCGGTTAGTCGAGGTCGATGATCGAATCGTCGTCGTCGACGAGATCGCGGGCTTTGGGCTCGATGGCCAGCTCGTCGCAGGATGCGCTGCTGGGGAGTTCCTCGAGGGACGGCGCCGCAAAGGCTCCGAAGCGGGTCGCCGGTTTGGGATCGATCTTTCGGAGGGTTTCCTCGGCTCGCCGCAGGTCCGCGATCTTGCCGGCTCGCTTCTGATGAAGCTCGGAAGGAGCCATGGCCTCATCTGGCCCAAGGTAGACTCGCATCTTGTACGCGCCCAGCGCGATTTTGTCGCCGGGGAGCAAGGCGGCCCAACGGATTCGCTGCCCCTTCACCTTGGTGCCGTTGGTGGTGAGGAGGTCGCGGATCACAAGCAGCCCGTCGGTCTTGACCAGAACGCAATGGCGCTTGGACAGACTGGGATGGTCTATCACGACATCCGCAACGTCGCGACGACCCACGATGGTCACGTCACGACTGATCGGGATCGGCGGATCACCGTTGTCGGGAATGAGTTCAGCTTTCATGCACCCATAGACCCGAGACAGCGTCCGAGATCCTGTATCAATTTGGGCACGACGGAGGAATGTTAGGACGAATTGCGTGGGGCAACAAGAGAAAAAGGGACGTCGCTCCCCCGTATCCCCACGAGACCCTCGACGCCGCCGAGCGTATAATGCGGAAAGAAGAGTCGATTTTCATCATGCTTGCGACGCGCTCCGAGCACGGGGGCCTCGACATGAACGGCATCCAGCCTCTCCTGCGGCGTTCCGCGATCCTCCTGCTGACGCCGATTCTCATCGGCCTGGCGGCGCGACCCACGGCCGGCCAGACCGAGACGACGACCCCCGCCCCGAGGCCGCCCGATCTCAAACCGATGGCGGACGGCCCTCTGCACGAGGCGTTCCTGTCCGTTCGGCGGGATCTGGAACCGGCGGTGCTGGCCCAGTCCCCTCCTCCCCCAATCGTTGAGCGTCCCGGTCCGGAGCCTCCTCGCAGCGATGCCAGGTGGATCGAGGGGTACTGGGAATGGTCCCCCGATCGCAGCAAGTTCGTCTGGGTGACGGGGACCTGGCGCGTGCCTCCGCCGGGACGATTCTGGGTCAACACGCTCTGGAAGCGAAACGAGAACGGCTGGCGGCGGTTTCCAGGCTTCTGGAGCGATCGAGCCACCGACAAGCTCGCATACGGGGCAGATGGGCCGCCGAAGGATCGCCCGATCGACGACTCCGGAGCCCCGCCCAAGTCCAATTGCTTCTACATTCCCGGACAGTTCGTCGTGGACGGCGACCGCATCGCCTGGCGGAAGGGCTTCTGGGCCGACGCGAAGCCGGGATGGGCCTGGACCCCGGCAACCTGGACGCGACAGCCGGAAGGCTGGATCTTCCAGGAAGGCTACTGGGACTATCCGCTGGAAGAACGGGGAATCCTGTTCGCTCCCGCTGAGATCGCCCGTGAGGTCCGGCCCGGCGAGGTGTTGACCTATCACCCCTACACGATGGTCTCGCCCGAACTCTACGGCCAGCTCTACGGGGCGTTCGGCCGATCCACGCCTTACTACGACGGTTACCCCGGCGTCGCTTACGACGAGGGAGGCCGATACTACGCCTTCGCCGACTACGGCAACCTCTCGCCGTATTACGGCTACCTCGATTACCCCGCGGTCGGCGGGTTCGGCTACCCGTATTACGTCGCCCCGATCGACTATACCTACCGACAGCTTCTCCCGGCTTATGGAGGCGCCCCGTCGCCGCTCGTCTACGGGTTTGGGCTCCCCTACTACGGCTTCGGAAACTCGATCCTGCCGCTGATGGCAGGTTATCCGTTGTTTGGAAACCCGGGACTCTCCAACATCGCCTGGGGATGGGGTTATCCCGGCTGGGGGGCGGGTGGTCTAGGTTGGGGGAACATCGGCTGGAGCGGCGTCGCTCTGGGGACCTGGCCCGGCTTTAACTGGGGCGTGCCCGGCTGGAGCGGCCCCGCCATCGGAGCCTTCCCGGCGTTCGGCTTGAACATCGGCTTCCCGAACTGGTGGTCCGGCTGGGGCGGTTGGGGTCTGGGCGGGCCAGGCTTCGGATGGGGATGGAACGGGCTGGGACTGGGCGGTCTCGGCCTCGGCTTCGGATTCGGCTTCCCAGGATTGGTCTGGGGGGGTAACAGCTCCGTCTGGTCGAACAACTACCCCTTCCCGAACAGCGGACGGCATCAGGGGCAAGGCCCCAACATGAACTCGCCGACGACCGGCGCCGCGTCGGGCAACCTCGTCAATAACGGATCCATGCGACAGGGGGCGGCCTCGCTGGTCGCCCACCATCTGGGAGGGGCGCAGATCGGCGTTCAGCCGCCCCCGGCGAGCCGCCCCTTCGCTGCGCTGGTTGATCGCGGGGCTTCCTCTGGCGGTTTGACGCAGCATAACCCCGGATTTCATGGGTCGATGAGGACGGCCTCCGCCGCCGGCGTTGATCCATCTCCGACCTGGAGCCACTCGTTCAACGGCGTTTCGCCCACCAGCAACCTACGACATGAGGTCGCGCGACCGACGTTCACGAATAACGCCGCCAATCCGGGCGCCGCGGGCTTCAACCCTCAGATGCGAGGGCCGGGAAACGCCGTGGTTCATCCGGGCGCAATCGCCAATACGATCCCGGGCGTGGGCGATCAGCCGGCCTGGAACTCGGGGATGAGGGCCGGCGGACTCACGGGTATCGGAGGAACACCGGCGTTCGCTCCTCAGCTTCACAGCGCCCCCGCCGCCGTCAACGGCGGAAACCTGACAGGATTCACCCCGCCCAACCATACCGGCAACGCTGTGGGGAATGTGGGGGGCATGCGCGGCAGCGACTTCGCGGGAGGCGGCGCGATCGGCTCGGGCTTCACCGGCGGCGTGCGACAGCCGGGAGGCTTCACGAACATGCCGAGCTTCGGCGCAGGAGTCTACAACAACGGCGGCATGGGCTCCGCCTTTAGCGGAGGGATGAGAACGGCCGACGGCGTCGGCGCCATGCACAGCGGAGCAAGTCTCGGTCCCAACCTGGGGGGATCGGGCTTCAGCGGCTTCGGCGGTGCGAGAGCCGGCTCGCTGGGGACGGGGTTCGGCGCCGGCGGGGCTGTCGGAGGCTTCAACGGAGGAGGCGTCGGCGGCCATGTCGGGGGCGGAGGCATGGGGATCGGGGCGGGAAGCGGTCACATGAGATGACCCCCTCCCGATTCCCGGGCCGGACTTACCACACCGGTTGACCGGTGGCTCGCATCACGGCCGTCCAGAGGTCGCTCGCGGTATCGAGTTGCTTCTTCTGGGCGACCGCCGTGGCGATCGGCACGTGAACCAGTTCGTTGTGAATCGATCCGATCAGAAGGTCCGTCTTGCCGGCCATCCCGGCGTGGACGGCCATGCGCGCCATCTGATCGCTGAGAATCCGGTCCGAAGGGTTGGCTGGCACCGATCGGATGAAGTAGCTGGGGTCCATGTACTTCAGGTTGACCTCAATGTTCCGAGAGCGGAAGTGCGCCAGGATCTTCTCGCGCAGGTAGAGGCCGATATCCTGAAGCCGGACGTTCCCCGAGGCGTCCCGATCCGCCGACTCCGCGGCGAACAACTCCTGACCGGCCCCCTCCGCGACGACGACGAGAGCGTGGTTCTTGTGCAGAATACGTCGTTCAAGGGCTCGTAGGAATCCGCTCTCGCCCTCAAGCTTCAGGGGAACCTCGGGGATGAGGACGAAGTTCGCATCCTGGCTGGCGAGAGCCGCCCCCGCGGCGATGTATCCCGAATGCCGGCCCATAAGTTTGACCAGGCCGATCCCGTTCGGGGCGCATCGAGCCTCGACGTGGGCGCCGCGGAGAACCTCCTGCGCCTTTTCCAGAGCCGTGAAGTAGCCGAACGAGGTGTGGACGAACTCGATGTCGTTGTCGATCGTCTTGGGAATTCCCACGACGGCCTTCCTGAGCCCTCGGCGTCGGGCTTCCTGCGCGATGCCCAGAGCCCCGCGTTGGGTGCCGTCGCCGCCGACGCAGAAGAGCAGGTCGATGCCTTCGTGCTCCATCGTATCGACGATGACGGAAGGCTCCTGCGGTCCCCGTGAAGATCCGAGCACGGTCCCGCCCAGGTCGTGAATATGATCCACGTAGCCCGGCGTCATCTCGACCATCGGCAGGCCGACGTCGGGGTTGAGCCCCATGTAGCCGTCGCGCACGCCCAGCACGCGCGGGATTTCGTAGTTGTAGGACAACTCCGAGTAGACCGAGCGGATGACGTTGTTAAGTCCCGGCGAGAGGCCGCCGCAAGTGACCACCGCTGCGCAGGTGTTCGCCGGATCGAAGAAGATATCGCGACGGGGCCCAGCTTCCTCGACCGAGAACGGGGGGAGCCTATCGAACCGCGGCCCGACACGGTGCTCCAGACGAATCCGACTGTCATCGTCGACGAACCCGACGTCGCGAAGCCGGATCAAGGGGGACGGGATCGTGCAGGGGCCGAGCGACGCGATGTCCAGGTCCTGCGGGCGCAGCGTCAGCATAATGCTCCTCGGGGCGGATCCGAAAAGGCGGCGGCGAGTCGAACATCGGCCGCCGCCACCTAGGTTTTAAGGAAACCGCCCGCGGGAGGGCAAGTCCCGGTCGATCAATGTCGGAAGTGACGACGGCCGGTGAAGATCATCGCCATTCCGTGCTCGTCGCACGCCTCGATCGTCTCGGCGTCGCGTTTCGAGCCTCCCGGCTGGATCACCGCCGTGATCCCGGCCGCCGCGGCGGCGTCCGGTCCATCGCGGAATGGGAAGAAGGCGTCGGAGGCCAGCACGCCTCCGCGAACGCTCTCTCCCCCCTTCTCCACAGCGATCCTGACCGAATCCAGCCGACTCATCTGCCCCGCGCCGACGCCCAGGAGACGGCCCCCCTTGGCGACGACGATCGCGTTCGACTTCACCATCGCACAGATCTTCCAGGCGAAGTCGAGGTCGCGCAGCTCCTCGGCGGTCGGGGTCCGCTTCGTCTTGACTTCCCCAGCCGTCGGGTCGGTCTGCTGCTCGTCCCAACCCTGGGCGAGCATCCCCCCCTCGATCCGGCGGAGGTCCCAGCCGGAAGGGGCCGGAGTCGTCGGACCGATCGGAGCGCCGAGGTCGACGAGTCGGACGCTGTTCTTCCAGGTCGGCTTCGTGGTCAGCCATTCCAGGGCTTCCGGCTCGAAGCCAGGGGCGAGGATCGCTTCCAGGAAGCGGCCGGGTTTGCACATCAATTCAGCGGTCGCGCGATCGACCGGACGATTGACGCCGACGATCCCGCCGAACGCGCTGACGGGGTCGCCCTCATAGGCCCCTTCGAAGGCCGTCGCCAGATCGTCGGCGATCGCCGCGCCGCAGGGGTTGTTGTGTTTGAGGATGCAGGCCGCCGGTCCATCGAACAGCTTGACGAGCCGCAGCGCGCTGTCGAGGTCGAGCAGGTTGTTATACGACAGTTCCTTGCCGTGAAGGATCTTGGCCGTCGCCAGGTTGGGACCGACGGCCTGGGGGTCGACGTAAAGCCCCGCCT
Source organism: Paludisphaera rhizosphaerae (assembly GCF_011065895.1). Classification (NCBI taxonomy): domain Bacteria; kingdom Pseudomonadati; phylum Planctomycetota; class Planctomycetia; order Isosphaerales; family Isosphaeraceae; genus Paludisphaera; species Paludisphaera rhizosphaerae. Next base: position 411,235 of record NZ_JAALCR010000001.1, read on the forward strand.
TCTGGTGGGGGTTCTCGCCGTATCGGAGCGTCTGCTTCAGGGGGAAGTGGAGGTCGAGCGACGTCGGCAGATCGCCTGCCAGAGTTTCCTCGGCCTTCTCCTGCTTCTCCAGGTAGGCGGCGATGGCGCGGTCGTAGGCGCCGGTCTGGGCGAACGCTTCGCGCGCCAGCCGCTTGCGGGTGGCCAGGGTCGTGCCGCCCGACTCGCGGAACTCGGCGAGAAACGCCTCGTATTGATCCGGGTCGGTGAGAACGGCGACGGCGTCGTGATTCTTGGACGCGCCGCGGATCAGGGACGGGCCGCCGATGTCAATGTTCTCGACAGCCGCCTCAAAGGTGCAGTCGGGGCGGGCGATCGTCTGCTCGAACGGGTAGAGGTTGACGACGACGAGGTCGATCGGCTCCATGCCGGCCTCCTGGAGAGCCTCCAGGTGCTCGGGGAGGTCGCGACGAGCCAGGATCCCGCCGTGGATCCGAGGGTGCAGCGTCTTGACTCGGCCGTCGAGCATCTCGGGCTGGCCGGTGTAATCCGCCACCTCGACGACCGGCAGGCCCGCCTGCGCGATGGCGAAGCGGGTCCCTCCGCTTGCAATCAGTTCTACTCCCGCTTCGGCCAGCGTACGAGCCAGCTCGATCAGGCCGCGTTTGTCGGATACGCTCAGGACGGCGCGACGGATCGTCGTCCATCCCGCCTTCGACTCAAGATTCGCCATCGTGCTCTCGGCGCCGGATCCTAGGTGAGAGGGAATCGAGACGACGACGATGGGACGTCCGGCGGGCGTCCCATCGTCGTCGAAGGTGTCGATCAATCGTTGCGGTGATCAGGACTTCGGCTCAGACTCGACCGGATTGCCTTCGGCCGGAGCAGGAGCATTTGGATCGGCCGGAGTCGCGGGAGCCTCTTCAAAGGGGTTCGGCAACGCCTTGATTCCCTCCGGAGGGACGTAACCGAAGGGCTTGGACTCCGGATGGCGGAGAAGATGCGGGGTCGTCGCGCCGATCTCGCGGAGGCAAATCAGCACCCCCGAGGGCGTGGCGAGGAAAAGTCGATCGTCGAGTTTCGCGGGGAAGTTCAACGTGAATTCGCGAAGGTTCAGCCCAGCGCGCTGATAGGTCGCCGCGGGATCGAGGAGCGTCTTGCCGGAGTCGCGGGCCACGACGATGAGGTCGTTGTCCTGCGACAGCAGATAGACCTTGGTGGGGCTCACACCCAGCAGGCTCCCCTCGTCCGTGGAGGTCGTCCAGCGGGCGGAACCCGTCTTGTTTTCAACCAAACTCAGCGCCCCCCCGTCGTTGATCACGAAGATCTCGTCCTGGGCGACGATCGGCCCTTGTGAGATCGGCGCTCCCGTGGGGAACGTCCAGAGGACCTTGGCCGTGAGGACGTCGACCGCGTAGAGGTCGTGGTCGGCCGAGGGGATCAGCAGCACTCGCGTGTCATGCGAAGCCAACTCCTTGCCGATGGGGCCCCCCGTGGGGATCCGGAAGAGGGGTGTCGCCGCGTGGGTGAGGTTGACGTAAGTCTTTCCATCGCTGCTGCCGAAGCAGGCGAGTTGGTCCGAGATCAGCGGGCGCGTGTGGATGGGGCCGCCCGTAGCGACGTCCCAGGCGATCACCGGCTTCGCCCGAATCCTGTCGGGCCCTTTCGGCTGGGCTTCCTTCAGGTCATAGCAACGAACCATGCCGCTCTCAAGGCCGACGAGCAGGTGTTCGTCGTTCGCCGCGGTGCCGCTCGTGGGGAGCACCGAGAGGTTCTCACGCCAGATCACCCGGCCAGTGGCCTTATCCATCGCGGACAGAACGTTCGCGCTAGAGGCGAAAACCGCGTACGAGTTCTGGGAAATCGACAGCGCCCTCGTCGACCGTTCTCCGATCTGGACGGACCAGCGCGGCTTACCGGTCTCCGCCTCATAGACGTGGAGAATCCCTTCGCTCGTCTGGACGAACAAGAGGTCCTGGCCCCGGCTGATCCGCAGCACCCGCTCGGTGCCGGCCACGGGCGCCATGGTGATCCACTGGCGTTCCAGCCCCAGCCGGGAGAGCGCCGTGCGCGAGGGCAAGGGCGTCCCCGCAACGGTGGATTGAGCCTGGGTGCTCGTTCCCGCCCAGCACGAGAGCGAGATCGCCCAGACTAGAGCGAGTCGGCGGGTCATGGTCGGTTCCTTTCGGGGCCCGGTTCAGTGCGCGCGTTCGAAGTCGATACAGATGCCTAGCCGACGATCTTCACCTCGTCAACCGGCGCGGCGTCGTGTTCCTGGCGGCTCAATGGGAATACTCGGTTGATTCTATCTTTTCCGCCGCGCGGCGGTCCAATCCGACTGACCGCGGCCCCATGTTTTTGTGAGGCCGACCGTCAGCTCGAAAGGCGTCCGTTCGTTCCGGGCTCCTCGTCCGGGTCGACGAACCACCTCCCCTCGGGGCTCTCAACCCCCGACGATTGGATGTCGAGATCTTCGGTTGCAGTCAGTCCGGGGATGACCGGGGGCGCTGGTTCGGGACGACCCAGACACTCGGGACAGGCCTCTGAGAAGCCCGTGTACGGCTTGGCGCAGCGAGCGCACAGCCCGGCCCCTCGGCGGAGAGTCGGCAGCGCGGCGCGGAGACTTGCGCCGTCCTTGGTGTGTCCCAACGCATCCGAGGCCCGGTCGACCAGCCCGACCAGGTCGATTTGCAGGCCGCCCGAACGAAGTCGATGATGCACGTAGGTCAGGAACCACTTCGCCAGATCCAGATCAAGCTCGCGCCGGGTCTGTTCGTCGAAGATCGTCGGCCGCGTTTCGTAGAGTTCCAGCACCCGAGCGGGATCGTTGACCTCGCGAGCGGCCTGAAGCAGCCCTCGCCAGCGTTCGGCGGCCTTGTTCCGGGCCGTGGTGGTCTCATCAACCATCCTGGCGAGTTGGGGACTGTCGCCGTCCTCAGCCTGGAGTTCGAGAACCAGTTGGTCGGCCGCCTCCCAGTCCTCGGCCGCCAGCAGGCGACGAACCTCGGCGAAACGATCGGTCGGCGGCCCCGGCGAACTCGGCGGATTCGAGGCGAGCATCGGGGCCGCAGTCATCGCCACGTGGCGGCCGGCCCCCCCCAACCACGCCTCCAGGAACCTCAACGGCGCGGCCAGCAGCAGCCCAGCGATGCCATGCGCGAGGGCGAGATACGCGGCGTCAAGAATGGTCGTCCAGCCGTCGCCCCAGCCGACGAGATGTTTGGCCGCCGCCAGCAGTCCGAGCACCCAGGAACCGTGGAAAATCGCGGCTGCGGCCCATTCGAACCATTCCGCAGCAGGAAGACGGCGCGAGAAGGAGGCGAAAAAGGGAAGTTCCGTGGGCATCGACGTCGGTTCCGGCTGAGTTCCTGAAGGGGGGCGGATCGGAGCCTCGCAGTCATTATCACGAACGGACATCCCCCGGACCAGTCGCCCAACGACGAATCGCTCAGCAGCGCGCGAAGCCGGCCGCGGCGATCATGGCGGATCGCCGCGGCCGGCTTCGCGGGGGAGGTCTTTCGTTCGTCGATCAGCCGCCGAACTGGCGAGCGATCCGGTTGACCACGGCCGGGGGCTGCAGGATCGACTCGTCCAGGTGGTAGAGCATCCCGTAAGCGTCCTCGCCGGTATCCGCAAAGTGCTCGCGGATGACCTCGACGGCGCGGAAGCCCATCATCTTATAGAAGAACTGGGCGGCGACGTTCGTCTCGCGGAGAAGCAGGGCGATCCGATTGCGCCGCTGGCTGGAGAGCTTGCCGACCAGCTTGGCGATCATCTGGCGTCCCACCCCCTGCCGACGGAAGTCCGGATGGGTAGCGAAATCCAGAACGTGAATGCGGTTTCGATGCAGTTCATAGATCATGAACCCGACGATCCGCTCCCCCTGCTCGGCCACCATGCCGATGCAGTTCCGCTGTCGGAGCACCCGAAGGAACTCCTCCTCGCACCAGGGGTACTCGAAGCTCGCGTGCTCGATCCCCAGGACTTCAGGCATGTCGCGGCGAATCATCCACCGGACATGGACCCGCGTCTGCGTCGGGGAGGTTGGTATCGTGCTCATCGAGCCTCCTTCCATGGATCGGATCGATCGAAGACTTGGAGCCGTCCCGGCCCTGGAACAGCCGCGATTTACGCAACAATAGACCAATGAGGACGATTCAAAGAAGTGCAAGTAGGCGGACGCCTGGACGACGTCGAGAAGACATGATTCCCCGCGATCGACCCGCTCGCCATCCTTGAGGCGGGCGGATTCTAGCGAACCCCCACCTACCTGCCAAGGTCGCTTAAGCCCCTGCCAAACCCCGGCCATATGGCCCGAAGAACGACGTGAAACCAGGGCGAGAAGCCGAAGCGAGACCGAATCGCATTCTTGACTATCGGCGCCTCAGACCCCGCTCATGAGGATTCCGCCGACGAACCTCACAGGAATCCATTCCCTCAAGCCTTTAGGCTAATTAGGCGGGCGGGCGAGACTGCCCTTCGGACGCTTCCGGCTTAAAAACGCCCAAAGGAGTAGAGCTTGTTCGCGGCGTCGAAGTCCGCTTCGCCGAGCCCCACGTTGAGCTTGACCCCCTCATAGGCGTACTCTTCGAGCAGCTCAGGGGTTTCGCCGGTTTTGTTGGGCCAGTCATAGGCTTCGTAGCGGATCGGCAGGCCGAGCGCTTCATCGATGAAGAGCCGAACCTTGTGAAACATGAACTGCGGCTTCTTTTCGGGGTGAATCGCCTCGATGAGCAGGCAGGGTGAGGAGCCGAGCCGCATCTTGGGATCGAAGAGGACGACGGATTCCAGCTCGCTCAGCTCGGAGCCCCAGCGGTCGACGACGGTCTGGATCAGGTTGCCGATCCCGGCCTTGGTGACGGGGTGGCGGCAGTTCTCCATCGCGCGGGCGCCGTTCGGGTCCAGCCGCATCGTGCCGGCGAGGAACTTGGTGAATCCGACGTCGTGCGCCAGGACGTATCCATCGTTCTTGCCTTCGACGTAGATCGCCTCGCGTCCCTTGTTCGGCTGGTGGAACTTGAAGTAGACGCTCTGAGGCTGGTTCCGCATCTTCATCGACATGACGTTCATGTCCGTCAGCTTGTCGCCGATGCGTTCCCGCTTGTAGAACGTGCAGGTGTAATCCTTGACCTCGGCGAACCGGGTCTGGCACTCGCGGATGATCCGGACGGCCCGGGCGCAAGGGCTCTCCGGCGCGATGGAGGCGGCTGCGTCTCCTCTTGGGGCGCTCCGAGAGGCGACGTCGGTGAGCGCGATCTTCGGATCGCCGTCGGACTTCGCCTTGGGGTCATCGCCCATGGGGCAGGCGGCGGCGAGAGCCACCGAAAGCGCCAGGAAGGCGGCGGTCCTGCGTTTACCGAGCGACCCGACGAGGATGCGTCGCGATCCCGCTACTGCCGCTCCTCCGGATCGATCTCGATTCATCGTCCCGCACCCCTCTGCTCGACGACCTCGATCAGTCCTGCCTCTCAAACCAGCAGTGGACCGCGCAAACAATGAGCGGCGGCCTTGCAACCGGAGCGCACGCGCTCACGATCAAGCAATACCGCCCTCCGTGCTTCCAGCCCCCCCGACTCTGAATCGGAGTATATCACGCAATTCGCGGGCCGATCCGCTGACTCGCGTTTTTCTCGAGATTTCGATAGGATCGCCGGAAATGCAGCCCCGCCTTCGCAGTTATTTTCGGCGGACTTCGGGGTCGGCATCAAGTGCAACACGCGAACAACGTTGGAAATGATGGTTTGATCGACGGAGGAGCGCGGTGGCGATGGAGGATTTCAACATCGACGTGGTCGAATCGGCGCCGTACGCCCAGATGAGCTATGTCCTCTGGCGGCCCGATCGCGACGACGCGATCGTCGTGGATCCAGGGTTCGACTCGCGTACGATCCTTGATCTGCTCGAACACGAACGGCGGACGCCGGCGGCCATCCTCAACACGCACGGCCACGTCGATCACATCGCGGGCAACGCCGCGCTCAAAGCGGCCTACCCCGAGGCGCCGCTCATCATTGGGCGAGGCGACGCCTCCATGCTGGCCGATCCCCGCCGCAATCTCAGCCTCCCGTTCGGGCATCCCATCGTGAGCCCCGAGGCCGATCGACTCGTCGACGAGGGGGATCGTCTGGAACTGGCTGGCTTCTCCCTGCTCGTCCGCGACGTGCCCGGCCACAGCCCCGGCTCGGTGGTTTTCATCCTCGACGCCGAGGACCCGATCGTGATCCTGGGAGGCGACGTCCTCTTCGCCGGCTCGGTCGGCCGCACCGACTTCGGCGGCGACGCGGCTCGGGACTTCGAGGTCCTGCTCTCAGGCATCGTCGCCAAGCTTCTCCCACTGGGAGACGAGGCCCGCGTCTACCCCGGCCACGGCGGAGTAACCACCCTCGGCTCCGAACGTCGGACGAACCCGTTCCTTCGCGATTACCTCGCGCGGACCAAGCCTCAACCCTCGGAATCATGAAGGTCTGGGCCGTTTCGGACCTCCACCTTTCGTTCGGCCGTCCCGATCGCCGCGAGCGTTTCGCGGACCGATGGCGGAATCACGCCGCGAAGATCGAGGCCGCCTGGCGCGAGTCCATCAGTCGAACCGACGTCGTCCTGATCCCAGGCGACGTCTCGTCGGCGCGCAATCACAGGGACCTCCAACCCGACCTCAACTGGCTCGAATCGCTCCCGGGTCTCAAAATCCTCTCGCCGGGCAACCACGACGGCTGGTGGAACAACCTGGCCAAGATTCGCGCCATGCTTCGCCCCTCGTTGCGAGCCCTCGAAGGCGACGCCTTGAAGGTCGACGACGTCGTCGTCGCTGGAGCCCGATCGGCCCCCGTCCCCCACCGCGATGACGCGGACGCCCCCGCGACTCGCGCGGCCGTCGACAGGGCCGTCGCCGGACTCGACGCCGCTCTCAACGACGCGGCGAAGCTTCGCGAAAGCCCGGAACAGCCTTTGATCATGCTTTGGCATTTCCCTCCGTTCGACGCTTACGGTCGGGCCGGGCCGTGGGTCGAACGGTTGGAGGCGGCCGGCGTCACCCACTGCGTCTACGGGCACCTCCATACTCAGACCCAATGGGCCACTGCCGTTCAGGGAACGCGCCAGGGCGTTCGCTATCAGTGCGCGGCCGCGGATGCGATCGGCTTTCGGCCAATCCGCGTGCTCGAGATCTGAGTGACTACCTGGCTTCCCGTTTTTACAGGACTGCTCAGGAAGGAGCGCCAACGATCACACTCTTACATCACTCGTCACGGCTCGAGGATCAGACTTGATTTTTTTCGCAAGTGCCGATCCGCAAACCCATAAGGCGCTACTCGAAGGGCTCGTCTCGAACTTGTGGCGCGCAAGATGCAATAGAGGGAGAGCGAAGTGCGGCCCAACGGGGTCGTCCGACCTTATCAGATGCTCAAGATGACATCCGGGAGAGTACCATGCTGGTTCTGAGCAGGAAGCTGGGTGAAAAAATCGTCATCGGCGACAACATCGTGGTGACGGTGGTCAAGATCGACCGCAACCAGATCCGGATCGGGATTGAAGCTCCTCACGATGTTCCTGTCTACCGTGAGGAAATCGCCCCCGCCCGCCCGGCGCGCCCGATGGAAGAAATCACCGTCTGAGAGCGCCCGACGATCACGATTCTCCCCTCCCCTCGATTTGACGGGCTCCCCACGGACCGGGACTGACGCCCTTTCCGTGATCCATCTCCGATGGAATCGAGCCGCTTCGAGGATGCTGCTGTCGGTTAAGGCCACACCCGCCGTAGGGACTCGCGCGTCGCCTGGGCTCGCGCCAGGGGCTCGGACGAGTTGAATGAACGGGATTGCATCAGCGGTTCCGCCGTGACTGGACCGTCGTAGCCGCATTCGGCCATCAGCGTGAGAAGCTGTCGGCTGAGGCCCTCGACCGATTCGCCCGGCAGCCGACGTTCGACGTCGCGCATCGTCGACCGATCCGGGTTGGCGGGATCCGCCAGATGAACCCAGACCAAGGAATCGCAGCCCCACCCAAGGGCCGCCGTCGCTGGCTCGCCGGACGCATACAGGTGGTACGCGTCGGCAAGTACGCCCACGTTCGGCAGCGCCTGACGCAGGGCATTGAAGGTTCGCAACAACTCCTCGTACGAGGAAGTCAACACAACGCCCTTCCCCGTGCGCTCGGAGCGTGAGCCCAGGATCTCCAGACCGAGCCGGCTCCCCTCCCTGTTCAGCACTTCGGCGATCCGGGCCAAACGCTCGGTCTGCCAGGCCAGAGATCGTGTGACTTCCGCACGGCAACGGTCGGGATCCGCGAGCGCATCATCGCCGATCGGGTCCGACTCATAGCGAACCCAGGTTCCCGTTCGGAGCAGGCCGAGTTCCGCCGCGGCCGCAGCATATCGGGGGAGCTTGGCCAGGTCGACCTCGAAGGCCTCCGCTTCGTTCTTCCAGTTCATGGGGAGCGTCCATCCGCCCCCGCGCAAACCCAGGGCGTCCATCCTTCGCCGGAGCGAGGGCACGTTCGCGCCTGAGTCGACGATATCGCGGACGAGCAGGTCGATCCCCTCGAAGTCCGCCCTGGCGGCGGTCTCGATGGCATCCGCGGCGGTCATGGTCAGTCCGACGGCCCGAGCGTTCCAGCAAGCGTACACGTCTTCTCCGTCCTTCCCAGTCGACGGCTATTCCTCGGACGTCGGTTCGATCCGTCATAACCATTCGATTCGATCAACGTCGTTCCGGCAGTCTCTTGGCGCGAAGCGAGAGAGTCCGGAGAATTTCGAATCGGGCCCGTGCAACGCCGCGCGCACAGGTCGAGGGCGGGGATTGTCGCATCCCCCACTCATCCGATCCTATCGCCCTCGCGACGGGCTGAGAACGACGAAGTGAGGCGACCTCGGCATGGTGGCGACGTGGATCGAGTCGGCGGCGAAAGGGCGCAACGCGGGTCCAATCCGAGCGGGCATGTGGTCCGCGGCGGTCGTCGGCACCCACCCCGTCGAGGCTGACCAACGCGTCTGGCTCGAACTTTTCGCCGACGATATGTCGCTCGGCCGGATCCCCACGTTCTGGATCGAGAACAAGGGGGAGAACAGCTACTGGCACGCCCCCATTCCTCCCCAGGCCGTCGGCGTTCGTCTCCACTATCGGTCGGTCGCCGAACGCGAAGGGGCGGAGACCGCCTACAGCGCCTACCAGGATTCGATCGTCCGTCCCAACCTCCCCGACCGCACCGAGGCCCCGGACCTGCTTTCGCCGGCGCCCGAGGGGCTCGTCGGCAACCGCCACATGACGGTGCGGGTCGACGGTCGCGGCTCGACTTACGACGTCTATTTCCCAACGGTCGGGCTGCACTCAAACGTCCGTCCCAAGGAGGGGGACCTTCCCCAGAGCCGTTCCCACTTCCGGGCGATCGTCGGCGGTCTGGCGGTGGGACGAAGGCTCGACTGGTTCACCGAGCGTTCCGCCTGGGACGCCCTGCAGACCTACCCAGGCACGACGAACCTCCTAACGACCGATCTCGCCTGGCGCAATGGGCCGATCCGCGTCCTCATCACCGATTTCGTCGCGATGGGGGACGTCCTTCCCACCAACGCCGGGATGGCGAGGTCCTCGGGCCAGTACATCAAGCGGTTCCGGCTCAGGAATGAGGGGACCGAAACCCGTCAGGCGATCTTCGGCGTCTACGTCCAGGCCGAGGTCAACGGCGGCGTGGGGGACACCGGCCTGAGCTGGCACGACCAGGATCGAGCCCTCCTGGCGATCAACCGCGGACACGGTCATTCCAACCGCAAGCTGGCTCGCGACTCGACGATCGAGTTCGCCCTGGCTCTCGACCCCCGCGGCGAGGTCGACTGCGAGCCCACAGGCCCCAACGAGGCGATTCTTTACCGCTGGATCGAATTGCCGCCGGGCGAAGCGGTGACCGTCGATCTGCTGGTCAGCGGCGCCTTCACCGGTTGGCGAGGCGATCAGGGAACCTTCACCCACTGGCTCCGCCCTGCGCTGAACTGGTTCCGTTCGACCGACCTGGACGCTGTTGAGCAAAACACGGCGCGCGAATGGGACAAGTTCGCGGAGCCATTCCCGACGCTTCATCTCCCCCGCGCCTCCTACACGGTGAGCCTGCGACGCTCGGCCCTGGCGGCGGCTCTCCACGCCGACGTCGACCATGGATCCGTCGCCGCCGGCCTGGAACGGGGGCTCTCAGCCTACTGCTGGCCGCGCGACGCCATCTGGGTCGGCGGAGCAATGGCCCGAATCGGCCATCCAGAGATCCTCCGGGGCGTCCTGGAATGGCTCAACCGGGTGCGGGCGAAGAACAAGCCGTTCCTCTACTGGTTCCAGAAGTATTCGATCGACGGCGTCCCCGAGTGGGAGACGCCGGCCGTCGATCAATCAGCGCTGATCCTTTGGGGCCTGAAACGCTATTACCGGGCGACCGGCGACCTGGACTTCGTCGCGGAGGTCTGGCCGCTCGTCGAACAGGCCGCGCGCGTCTGCGGCGGCGACTCCGGCGGTCATCCCGGCCTCTTCTTCGACGAACAGCTCAATCTGGTCAGCTCGGCCGGGATGGGCGACCAGCTCTACGGCAGTTTTCTGTATTCCAACGGCGCCGTCGTCGCCGGCCTCCGCGCAGCGTCGCAGCTCGCCTTGCGGCTTAACCATGAGGACAAGGCCGCTCAGTGGACGTCTCTCGCCGATCGAATCTGGCACGAAGGGATTCTTCCGGAGGTCGCGACCGAGCGTGAGGGGCTCCCTGGCCTCGTCGACCCCGAAACGGGCCGCTTTCTGAGCGGACGGCGGATCTCCATGCTCCGCGGTCTGTGGACCCAGGATCCCCTGTTCCTCATCGATCGATCGGTGACTCTGGAGGTGAACGCTCTCGCTCTCGCGACACCGTTCAACCTGCTGCCAGCGACCGACCCTCGACTTCAGAAGACGGCGGAGACGATCCTCCGAATCAACACGCCTCTGAGCGGCGACCCCAACATCCTGGCGCGAACGTCCTATCCACCCACTCCCCGGCGGCGGACCGGCCACGTCGGCGAACATCCCGAGATCTCCAGCCTGGCGACCTTCTGGATGATCCGCTACCTCGTAGAGTTGGGACGGGCCTCGGCCCAGGGCCGCCACTGGTCGCGCGCGCTCACCATGATTGACGCCCTCCTCGGCCGCCTGGGACCGCTCGGCCTCCTGCTGCGGACCGGCGGTCGCACCCAGGACTCGGTGAGAATCGCGCCGAGTCCGGGGGGCATCGCCTGGAGCCTTCACGCCATGATGATTGAGACGATGCTCGATCTGGCGGGGATGGAGTACGACGCCGTCGAACGTCGGCTGCAGATCCAACCGATCCTCGCCGGTTCCTGGCCTCAGACGGGAGCCTCGCGGCGGTTCCCTTGCGGCGAGGCGACCTACCGTCTGGATCGGATGGTCGGGAGCACGGTCCATCGACTCACCTTCGAGGCCTCGCTCGACCAGGCGATCGTTCTCCAGATCGCCGTCACCTGCCCCGGCTTGACCGAACTCGGTCCCTGGCAATCCTCTCCGGAGTGTCCGCCGCCGGACTTCGATCCCAAGACCTGCCGCCTCCAGTGGATGCTCGAACTCGAAGCGGGCGAGCATCGGTGCTCGTGGACCTGGGGTTGAACGGAGGTCGACCAATCTCCCCCTCGTCCCGGCGAATACCTCCCAGGGCTGTTCGCTTGCCGCCGTTCCCCCCCCTCGTAGAAGCGGCTCTCCCCGAGGATCCGTTGGAATGACAGGCCGAGACCTTTTCCTCCTCTGGCTCGGCTTTATGTTCGGCGTCGCGTGCGGTCGAATCCGAACCAGCTCTCAAGGCATGATCGGCGCCGCCGAGCGACGACCAACGACAGACGCCGCCGAGCGAGAATATCTGTTGGCGTTCGTCTCAAACGCCAATCGGTTCATACTTTACTGCCTTGGAACGTCCGTGGCTGCCCTTCTCGTATCCGCAACGACCGGCGCCATGATCTTCGGGAAGCGGCAAGGCCCGTCGCAAGGCGAAGCCGTATCCTTCGTCATCGTCCTGGTCGCCGTTTCCGTTTTTCTCACCTGGCTCGGTCTCCGGCTTTGGTATGGAAAAGACTGGTGGGTGAAAATGGCCGTCGACGAACACGGCTTGCCCAAGGCGACGCCCCGCGACCTGGATTGATCGCTGCTTTGAACGGAATGCGTCCGGAACGGAGTAGGGTCGAGAGGACGAGCCCGTCAATCGAACGAACCAAGTTCGCAGGGCGAACGTCTAATCAGTAGTTCACCTGTTTTCCCTGCGCCTCGACGATGAGGCGGGCCTTTCGCGAGCCTCTGCTTGATCTCCCGAAGCTCGATCAACCGTCCGCTGCTGGTCATCCTGGCCACCGCAACGCTCGACGCGGTAGGGATGGGCCTGGTGCTGCCCATCCTGCCCAGTCTGCTGCGCGAGGTTTCCCACGAGACCGAGGTCGCGGAACACTTCGGCTATTTCCTGGCCGTCTACGCTCTGATGCAGTTCGTCTTCTCGCCGATCCTGGGCGCGCTCAGCGACCGCTTCGGCCGAAGGCCGATCCTGCTGGCGTCGCTCGCCGGCGCGACGGTCGATTACCTCTTGATGACGTTCGCGCCGACGCTCGGCTGGCTGTACGCCGGTCGGGTCGTCGCCGGGATCACAGGCGCGAACATGGCCGTCGCCACTGCTTACCTGGCGGATATCTCGGCCGAGGACGAACGAGCCGACCGCTATGGCGCCTTGAACGCGTGTTTTGGCCTGGGCTTCGTGATCGGGCCGTTGCTCGGCGGCGTGATCGGGGCGGGATCGCCAAGACTCCCCTTTGCGGCAGCTGCGTTATTCAACGGCCTGAACTTCCTGCTGGCGTTGGTGGCTCTGCCCGAATCGCATGAGGCCGAACGCAAGGCGTTCACGCTCCCCCACCTCAACCCATTCCGGTCGCTGCGATGGGTCTTCGGCGTCCAGGGACTGTTCTCGTTCGTGCTCGTCTACTGGATCCTCTGCTGCGCCGACCAGGTGCCGGCCACGATCTGGGTGATCTACGGTGAAGATCGCTACCACTGGGACACGCGGACGGTCGGTCTCTCGTTCGCGTTCTATGGGCTGCTCCACTCCGGGGCTCAGGCCTTCCTGACCGGCCGGCTGACCCAGCGATGGGGGAACCGAGGGACGCTGGTGATCGCCCTGCTCATCGAGAATTTCGGCTATCTTCTCATGGCGGTCGCCACCCAAAGCTGGATGCCGTTCGCCATCTGCGTGCCGTTGGCGATCGGCGGAATCGCCACCCCCGCGCTTCAGGCGATCATGTCCAACCGAGTCGGCGAGGACCAGCAGGGCGAGCTTCAAGGCACCCTGGTCAGCCTCCTGAGCCTGGCGTCCATCGCCGGGCCCGTGCTCGTCACGAACTTCTACGAGCACACCAAGCCGACGCTCCCCGGGGCCGTCTGGATCGTCGGCGCGTTCATCTACCTGCTTTGCTTCCCGATCCTCTGGCATGGCAGGCGGCGGACGAAGCAGGACGACGGCGTTCTCAACGAAGCCCTTCAAGATCCGGCCAGTATCGGCGAACATCCCTGATCGAACCCGCCACTGCTGCCGAGGACTGGTCCCGATGACGTCTCGCGAGTTGATGTTCTTGTTTATTGGGATTGGAATCGGTAGCGTCCTCTTTCGAGCACGAAGTACCCACGAAGCCGGGACAGAGCGCCGGAAGGGGATGCCCAGAGAAGTCGCCGACGCATTCGGCGACGCCCTCGCGGCGTCCGTCTTTGCGACGCTTGCCGCGGCTTTCGACCTGATCCTCATCAAACTCGCTTATCAAATGATGCTGGGGATCCAGCCATGGAATCTCGGGGTCGTCCTCGCGATCCCAATCCTCAGCGTCATATTCGGCCTATTCGCCTGGGCAAGCGTCAGATTGGTAAGACGGTTGAGACTGTTAAATCGTCGACACTTCGGCGTCGATGCGTTTCTTCCGCCGACCCTGACAATCGACGAACTCGCTTCGTCCAAGTCGGCGCCTCACGACCTGGATTGATCGCGGATTTGATCCACCGTCGAAGATTCGGCTTCCTGGACCGAATACCCTACAGTCCTCGCAACGGCCGAGGGCTCGTCGACACTTCCAGGAGATCGTCCATGAGCACGTCCTCGGCGCGAGTGTTCACGCTCGCCAACGCCGCCCCTTCCGCCCTCGCCGTCGCTTCGGGGGCGCTCGTCTCGTTCGGGCTCGCCGGCCTGGCCTTTGGGTCACACGCGGCGGCGCCGTTGCTGACCGCCGCAGCCGGTTCAGCCGCGCTGGCCTGGTATCTGTCAGGAGCCGAGCGACCGCAGGAGGTCGACCAGTTCGCCACCCGCGTGGCCCGAGCCTCTGCCGCGGCCGTCGACGCCTTCCGATCTCCATCCGCCGTCGTCTCACCTAAGCCCGTTCAGCCCAGGCCGGTGAATCGGCTCAAGGGCCATCTGGCGGCCGTGCCCGCGCGACTCAAGGCGAAAACCCGCGCCGGTCGGGTTCGGCTCTCGCGAGGCATCTATCGCCTGGCCATGGCTGTCGCCCCCAAGTAAGGGCGTCTGCAACCGGAGCTGTCGACGACCTCCCTTCTCCACAATGGCAACCTGAGGAGGGAGATCGATCGACGACGCACTTCGCCCGCCCATCAGCCCACCCACCAAACCGCCGCCCATTCGACGACGGCTCGCCCGCCCATCCCTCCTCACCGCTCCGACCAGCAGGATCGTTCGATCCCTGCCCATCGACCGGCCCCCGGTCGAATTTCCGCAATCGTCATTGCGGTTTGTGAGACCTGATGAAGATGGATCCCCTGCTCTGGCGTCGTCCGTGGCGACGTTGTGGCGTCGCCGTCGATCATGGACTCATGAGTCGCAGGACTGGCCATTGCGGCGGAGCGCCACGAGAGATCAAGCTAAAACTCGACAATCGAAGCCATCGCAGGCGTTCAACACAAAGACCATAGAGATAATCACTTGCATCACGTCGCGAGCACCAATCGCTGACGCAAACGAACCCACCGCGAACCCAATTGCATGGAGCGGCGGCGACTGGGCGAGAAGACGCGTCGGGAAGTACTTTGACAATTCGGCTGGATCAGGGAAGCCGCCGGGAGGCTCGCCCCAGCATGGACTCTCGCTCATCTGGCGGAGTCGTTCTCCGGTTGTGAGCCGACGGTTTGCGTCGCCACGCAAGCCTGGCCATGGACCCGGGGCCCGACGACCTCCGGGTGATGTGGATCAGGAGTGAGTTAAGCGCGCGACCGAACCCAATGCACGAACGAACTCGAACATTTGACACGCAAAAGACTTACGGCGTTCTTCGGGTGTGCGGACGAAGCCAAATCGAAGCCGGCTCGACGGGGGGAAGTCGGGCGAAGGGTCTTACAACTGCGTCTGGGCGATCTCGATGGCCTTCAGGAGACCTCGGGCCTTGTTGACGGTCTCTTCGTACTCGTCGGCGGGGACGCTGTCGTAGACGACGCCGCCGCCGGCCTGGACGTAGGCCGTGTCGCCGTGGAGGACGAGGGTGCGGAGCGCGATGCAGGTATCCATGTTGCCGGTGAAGTCGATGTAGCCGACGGCACCCGCGTAAGGACCGCGTTTGGTCGGCTCCATCTCGTCGATGATCTCCATCGCCCGGACCTTGGGGGCGCCGGAGACCGTGCCGGCCGGCAGACCGGCGCGGAGGGCGTCGAACGCCGACTTGTCGGCCTTAAGCTTTCCGGTCACATTCGACGTGATGTGCATGACGTGGGAGTAACGCTCAACCTTCATCACGTCCGAAAGCACGACCGAGTCGTATTCGGCGACGCGGCCGACGTCGTTGCGGCCGAGGTCGACGAGCATGATGTGCTCGGCCCGTTCCTTCGGGTCGGCCACCAACTCCTCGGCGAGGGCCTTGTCCTCGGCCTCGTCCTTGCCCCGACGGCGAGTGCCCGCCAGGGGGCGGATCGTCACGAGCCCGTCCTCGACGCGGACCAGGATCTCGGGCGAGCTGCCGATGAGCTGGAAGTCGTCGAACGTCAGGTAGAAGAGGAACGGGCTGGGGTTCACCACCCGAAGCACGCGGTAGATGTTGAACGGCTTGGCCGTCGTCTTCAGCTCGAACCGCTGCGAGGGGACGACCTGGAAGATGTCGCCCGCCTTGATGTACTCCTGGCAGCGCCGGACGACGTCCTCGTACTGTTCGCGGGTGAAGTTCGATCTGGGCTGGATCGTGACCGGGCCTTCGGTGTTGATGTCGCGGAGGGGGAGGACCTCGGCCGGGGTGGAGAGCCGTTCGACAAGCTCGTCGACCCGCTCGCAGGCCTTGTCGTAGGCCGCCCTCAGATCGCCCCCCGGCTCCAGGTGGGCCTGAGCGACGACCAGCACCGTCTTCCGAATGTGGTCGAACAGGACCATCCGATCGAAGAAGGCGAACGAGAGGTCGGGCAGGCCCCGGTCGTCGGCCGGGACGTTGGGGAGGCGTTCGGTATACCGGACAGCGTCGTATGCGGCGTAGCCGACGGCCCCGCCTGTGAAGCGGGGGAGCCCCGGAACGTGCGCTGCGCGGTGGGACTCGACGAGGTGCTGAAGCTCCGCGAAGGGGTCGTCGGTCTCGTAGCGGCACTCGACGCCCGGCTGACGCGAGTCGGTGACGAGGATCTGCCGCCCCCGTGCCTCGAACCGCATGAACGGCTCGGTCCCCAGGAAGCTGTAGCGGCCGACCTTCTCACCGCCGACGACGCTCTCGAACAGGAACGAGGGGGCGGACCGCTCGATCCGGCTGAAGGCGGAGACGGGCGTCAGGTCGTCGGCGACGAGTTGACGATAGACGGGGACGCAGGCGGACGAGCCGGCGCGGGCGGCGAAGTCCTCGAAGGAAGGGCGGTGCGTGCTCATGTCGGTCGTCGCGGATCTCAAGTGAGGAGGGTGCTCGCGGCTCGGCCGTGAGTACGTTAGCAGCGCGGGAAGGTGCGCGGCAAGTCGGGCCGGACGCGAACCGGCGGGGCGGCCATCGACTCGCCCGATCTGGAGGGTTGCGACGAAGAAAGGTTCAGCGCCGTCGCCGACGCCAGCCCGGCTTCCCGGTTTCTTGACACCCCACCGGGGTCAATTAGAATGAAATTCTAGGGCGGGACGGCGAACGATGCCGCGAAGCCGCATGCGCGGATCGGGGCGGAAACCCCGGAAAGCGGTTCGTCGCAAGTCTCGCTGGAGCCGGCCGAGGAACGACCCATGAAATGCCAGAAATGCGCAAAGCCGGCGACGTTCCACATCACCGACATCATCGAGAAGGGCAAGCACCAGGAGTTCCACTTCTGCGACGAGCACGCGCGGCAGCACCTCGCTCCGCCGGAAGACGCTCCCGAGTCGCCCCCGATCGGCGAGTTCGCCAAGGGGTTGATCGGAGCCCCGGGAACGGGATCGACGGCGTCGCTGCGGGAACCCTCGGCCGCGGACAAGCAGGCCTGCCCCGTCTGTCAGATCACGTTCCTGGAGTTCCGCAATACGGGGCGTCTGGGTTGTCCGTATGATTACGAGGTCTTCCGCGACGAGTTGATGCCGCTGCTGGAGAGCATCCACGGCGAGACCCGGCATTCCGGCAAGGTCCCCAAGCGAGCCCCGCGCAACACGCAGCAGCAGACGACGCTGATCCAGCTTCGGAACGAGCTGAAGCGGGCCGTCGCCGCAGAGGACTACGAGGCCGCCGCCCGGCTCCGCGACAAGATCAAGGGGATCGAGCAGGAGCAGGCGTGAGCGGCCGACAGCTTCCCGCGGGACGGGCTCATGCGGTGGGACGATCGGAAGGGCGGTCGCGGTCATGATGTGCGAACGATGCCAGGAGGAGGCCGTCGTCCACCTCGCCGAACTGGTGGACGGCCGGCGGCGAGAACGGCACCTCTGCGCCGCCTGCGCCCGCGACGCCGGATTGATCCTTCCCGACACGCCTCTGGATCTGGGGATTGACGAGGCGCTTCAGGATCTCATCAAGAAACACGTCGGCGAACTCGTCGGCGAACTCGCCGAGTCGTTCTGCCCCGACTGCCGCCTTCGCTACATGGATTTCCGGACCGGCGGCCGTCTCGGCTGCCCTCACGACTATCAGGTCTTCGGAGCCGGTCTGACGCCGATGCTCCAACGCTTCCACGGGGCCACGAGGCACGTCGGCAAGCGGGCTCGATCCCGCCCCGGGGCCTCGCTGCGGCTCCGCCTCCGCTCCCAGCTCCGCCAGGCCGTGGCCCGCGAGGACTACGAAGAAGCGGCCCGGCTGCGCGACCAGATTCGCCTGAAGGATCAACACGCATGACACTGGACGACCTGACCAGGACCTCGGGCGAATGGCTCCGCGGCACCGGCCCCGAGAGCGATATCGTGATGTGCTCGCGGATCCGGCTGGCCCGCAACCTGGCCGACTTCCCCTTCACCAACCGCGCCAGCCGCAGCGAGAAGGCGGGGATCGAGTCGCAGGTCAAGTCGGCCATCGACTCCGCGGGACTGGAGGTCTCGTACTTCGACGTGAACTCCATGTCGAACCTCGACCGCCAGTTCCTTGTCGAGCGCCAGATCATCTCCCGCGAACTCGCCGGCGGCGAGGGACCGCGGGGCGTCGCCGTGACGCCCAAGGAGAACATCTCGATCATGGTCAATGAGGAGGACCACCTCCGCATCCAGTACATGCTCTCGGGCTTCCGCCTCCATGAGGTCTGGGACGAGATCAACGCACTGGACGACCAGCTCGAGGACGACATCGCCTACGCCTACAGCTCCTCGCTCGGCTATCTGACCGCTTGCCCGACCAACGTCGGCACCGGGATCCGCGTCGGCGTCATGCTCCACCTGCCGGGGATCGTCGCCAACAAGCAGATCGACAAGGTCTTCCGCGCCCTCCAGAAGATCAACCTGGCCGTCCGCGGGCTGTACGGCGAAGGCTCGCAGGCGTTCGGCGATTTCTATCAGATCTCCAACCAGCAGACCCTCGGCAAGAGCGAGGAGGAGATCATCAAGATGCTCACCGACGTCGTGCCGCAGGTCCTTCAGTTCGAGCGGTCGGCCCGTCAGGACCTCATCACCGGCCGGCGCCAGCATCTTCACGACCAGGTCAGCCGGGCCTACGGCATCCTCAAAACGGCCCAGACGATCTCCAGCGAAGAAACCATGCTGCTGCTCTCGAGCGTTCGCATGGGAATTAACCTAGGATTGATTGACGACCTCGCCATCTCGACGGTCAACGAGCTGTTCATCCAAACCCAGCCGGCCTTCCTTCAGAAGCTCCGGGGAAGCGAGTTGGGCGTCGAGGAGCGGAACGTCGCCCGGGCCTCCTACCTCCGGAGCCGTCTCTCGAACGGCCGGCCGGTCGAGGACGATTGACCCCCCAGCGCCAAGGACCGCCGTCTTGCCATCCTTCAGTTTCGACATCGATCCCTACGCGGTCCTCGGAGTCACGGCCGACGCCTCGCTGCAGGAGATCCGCGACGCCTACCGGTCGAAGACCAAGAAATTCCACCCCGACGTCGGCGGCGAAGACTGGGCCTTCCGCATCCTCGTCCAGTCGTATGAGCTGTTGAGCACCAACCGCGTCGTGCGAGCCACCCGAGGCGACGAGGCCGCGGCCCCTCGTCCGACCACCGGTTCGCAGCACGCTCACGGAGCGGCCCGACCCCACCGCGAGTCGACGCACAAGGCAGAACCGAAGTCCGAGTCGGTCTATCTCGGGATCGTCGATTCGGACATTCCCGCACAGCGGCGGGCTGCCGTTGAGCTGCTCTCCGTCCGGTATCTCTGGGAACAGGCGTCCTACCTCTGGCTCGGCCAGAAGTCGTCGGACGACGACCGGTTCCTGAGCTGCTCGCTCAACGTCTCCTGGCCCGACAGGGCCCAGGGCGTGACCCACCTGGCGTCGTCGGCCGAAGAGTCCGAGATCATCGCCTCGCTGGGCGAGGTCTTCGACCACCTCGTGCTGTCGACGCGGGCCGTTAGCTCCCGCAGCATCGTGCATGAGGACGGCTTCGAGGGCTGGCTCACCTACTCGAACTTCGACCGGACCTGGAAGGCCGTCCGGACCCTGCAGGAGTCGCTGCACTCCCGCAGGCTGGGCATCCGACAGTGGTCGCGCGACCTGTTCATCCCCCGCAACTGGAGTTGAACCCCGCTGATCAGGGCGGGCTCGTCGGGGGGGCGGCGCCGCGCTTGTCATAGTCGACGTAGGGGTCGTTGGCCTGGACCCCTTTCACCTTGGCCAGAATCGGCTCGATGACGACCTCCGGCACGAACTGCTGGAGCGCATCGGCGCCGCCGAACATCGCGACCTGGCGCACGAGCGAGCTGGAGACGTGTGAGAACTGGCCGTCGGCCATCAGAAAGACGGTCTCGATCTCAGGGTCGAGCCGCTGGTTGGTCAGCGTCATCCCGAACTCGTATTCCATGTCGGTGAGCGTGCGCAAACCCCGCAGGATCACCCGCGCCCCGATTCGTCGGACGTACTGGACCGTCAACTCCTCGAACGACTCGACGGACACGTTGTCGAAGGGCTCGACGACCTTCTCCGCCAGCGCGATCCGCTCATCGACGCTGAACAGCGACGTCTTGCTCGGGTGAACGCCGATCCCGACGACCAGGTGCTCGAAGAGCTGTCGGCCGCGCCGGATCACGTCGAGGTGCCCGAGCGAGATCGGGTCGAAGGTGCCGGTGAAGACGGCCGTTCGGAACGGATCGCAGACGTGTTCGCTGGGACGCATCAGGCCCTCCTCCCGATCCGAGCGTCGGCCAGAGCGTCGCGGAGCCGCCCCAGGTCGTCGCCGTCGGTGTAAATGTGCGGGCTCAGCCGCATCCGCCCCCGTCGGCAGGATGCGACGACCTTGCGTTCCCTGAGGAGAGATACGGCCGAATTGGGGTCGACCCCATCGCACTCCGCGACGACGATCGCCGAGCGCTCCTCGGTCCGAGGAGATCCCGCGACTCGCCAGCCGGCCTCAACCACGGCTCGACGAACGGCCTCGGCCCGGTCGAGCAGACGTTCCGACACCTCGGATCGTCCGATCTCCGAGAGCAGCCGCATGCTGGCCGCAAAGCCCTGAAGGCCAGGCATGTTGCAAGAGCCCCCCTCCCAGCGCTGGGCGTTGGGCTTGAGGGTGAAATCAAGGCCTGGCGCGCTGAAGGAGCCAGTCACACTGTGCCAACCGACTCCGAGAGGCCGAAGCCGGTCGATCCACTCGCGGCGGACGTAGAGGAAGCCGGCCCCTTCGGGCCCGAGCAGCCACTTGTGGGAGTCCGCCGCCGCGAAGTCGACGGGCGTCCGCCGCACGTCCAGTTCCAGAGGGCCTAGCCCTTGAATGGCGTCCACGAAGAAGGCCACGCCCCGAGACCGGCAGAGCTCGCCGATAGCGTCCAGGTCGTTGCGAAACCCCGAGGCGAACTCGACGTGGCTGATCGCCAGGATTCGAGTCCGGTCGTCGATGGCGTCGCGGAGGTCGTCCAGGAGGATTCGGTCGCCCTTTGAAGGAACGAGCCGAGTCTCCACGCCCCTGTCGGCCAGGTTCATCCAGGGATAGACGTTGGACGGGTACTCCTCGGCGGGGAGCACCACGTTGTCGCCGGACTGCCAGGGAAACCCTTCCGCAACCAGGCCGATGCCGTGCGTCGTGTTGGCCGCGAAGGCGATCTCGTCAACGTCGGCCTCGATCCAGGCGGCCAGATCTCGGCGGAGTCGTTCGATCCGATCGCCCCACTCGCCCCAGTGGACGGCTCCGTTCGCCGCCTGGTTCTCGGCCCAGCGCCGGACGGCCTCCGCGGCGCTCCGGGGGATGGGAGCGACCGCCGCGTGGTCGAAGTATGCCCATTCGCGGGCGATCGGGAACTCGGCCTCCCGAATCGCCCCCCAGTCCGTCGCCATGCCGCCCCCTCCGCCGTACTGGGCTCGTCTCAGCGGCGGGCGCTCTTGCCGATGATGAAGACCGCCAGGGCAGCCAGGATGAACGTGCCGGCGTAGCCGTCGAGCGGGCGGCCTTCGGAAGCGCCTTCCTCGCCGGCTTCCTGCGCCCGAACCACGCCGGCCCCCGAGGAGAGACCCAGGCCGAGAGCAAGCAGTCCAGCGGCGATCGCGCGGGTCCATCGACGTCTCATCGCATTCATCGTTCGCGTTCCTTGACGGGTTTGGGGCGTCGGGGGGACTCGGCGTACATGGGGAGCCATTCGGAGAGCGGACGGACGCGGCGGCGAAACTCTCGGCGAGCCATCGCGACGGCCTTCCAGGCGGGTCCTCGCGACCGCAGATGAGCCAGATAGTCGTCCAGGCCGACCGCCCAGAACCGATAGTCCAGCCCTCGGAACGCGAAGGCTCCGGCGTGGGACTCGAGACCGAACTCGAAGGGGACCTCGGCGTAGGCGAAAGCCAGGATCGGACGGAAACCGGGGCCGAACAGGTCGCCCCAGCGAACCAGCCCGTCGAGGTCGTCGGTCGTCACCCAGTTTTCCCAGTTGCGTCGGCCTCGCCGGTTCTTGGCGCGCTTCCCCTTCACCTCGACCACAAGATTCTCCGCGAACCGAGGATACAGCAGGAAGTCAGGGTTTTTCACCCCCTCGTTCCCGAAAATCGCCCGCTTCGCCTCGTCGACCGCGACGCAAGGCACGCGCAGCGATCGGATGTAGGCCTCGAACGCCGCCTCGTAGTGGTTGGACCGGATCGCCATGACGCGTCCTCGCGGCGGCGGGAGTGAGAGTTACGGCTGAAATCCCAGGGGCGGGGTGACGATCGGCAGCAGCGTCGAGGTCGGTTTGGACTTTTCCTTGGCTTGCCGTCTCGGGGGGAGCAGGGCGTCGGCGTACTCCCAGATTTGCTCCGGAGTCTCGAACGCCTTCTCGAAGGACCACTCGTCGTCGTACTCGCAGTCCTTGGTGGTGTATTCGCGGCAGATCTTGGGGCGATCCTCGTAGATCGCACATCGGTGGTCGGGGAGCAGATACTGGCAGTCCGACGAGACCAGCAGATACCAGGTCTCGTCATGAACGTAGATCATCGTCTGGCCGTGGGCGAGATACCATCGAATCGCGTCGAAGTCGTCCCAGGTCGTCGGCTCGTCGATCGGAGTCGAGAAATAACGGCAGCATTTGCCGGTGCAGTAGTCGCAGAGCGATTCCCCGGGCTTCAATTCGTCGCGCCGGGGTTTACGAGGGAGCGGGAGAAGAGGCGGTTTCGACTTCGTCTTGGGCTTCGTCTTCAACGGCGGCTCTCCCGGTTCAATCCCGGCTGTTCTGGCGGTTGCGGAAGCGGGCGCTGACGCGGACAAGGAAGCGGTTCTCCTCTTCGGTCAGAGCGGCGCGGCCCTCGCGGTAGAGCTTGTCGAGGATTTCATCCATTCGACGCTCCTCGGCGATCTCCTGCATGATTCGGCGCTGGCGACGCTGGTCCGACCGCCGCCGCCGCCACCGCTTCAGGGCGCTCTCGCGGTACGGGCGGACCTTGGCGGCGCTGCTCTCCAGGCTGGTGTAGCCTTCGGAGAAATCATAGCCGAAGACGCCGTCGTCGAAGTACCCGCCGTCCTCCAGAACGCGCGACTCCGACCGCACCACCAGTTCGATCAGCACGGCCAGCAGGATGATCGTCAGGCCGTCGAGCCGCTGATAGAGCAGCAGCCGGGCTGCACCAATCACGAACAGGACCGCCGCCGTGGAGCGGGCCGTCCAGGGCGCGACCATGCTGTCCCGCGAAACGCCGACGGAGGTGTTGGCCAGGAACCAGCGGAAGAGCCGACCGGCGTCGAACGGAAGGGCGGGGAGCAGGTTCGCCAGGAAGATCAGGTAGTTGACGTAACCGAACCAGCCGACCAGCCAGGGGGCGGTCATCGCCTCGGCCTTGGTCGTCCCGTTGATCCAGGGAGCGCCGATGTCGGCCTCGCGACTGAACGGATTCCAGGCGAACTGGGCGTCCCAGCCGAATCCCAGCACGGCGGCGGCGAAGAGGGCCGTGGTTCCGCTGGCGAACGGCCCAGCGAGGACCGCCAGCATGTAGTTCGTGCCCCTTGGCGGATTGGTCGGACCCGCAAGGCTCCCCAGGGGCCAAAGGTGGACCTCCTCCAGATCGACGTCGGTCAACCAGGCGGTCAGGAGGTGGGCGGCCTCATGAATCGCCAGAGCCAGCAGGAAGAGGGCGATCCAGGCGAGGGCCTGGCCCATGCGGAAGCCGAACGACGTCGTCGAATGCTGGAACGCTGCCCCGAGGAGCAGGGAACCGATGAAGAGGATCAGTGTGATGTGGACCTTGATCGTGGTCCCAAACCACCGCCCTAGACGAATTGGCGACCATGTCAGCAGATCGCTCATGTGCGGGGTGCTCGAAAGGTAATTCCGTCCTGCGGGTTGCGTGCCGTCGAGCTAACTCAACTTTAACAGTCCCGTCAAGCAGCGTCGAGGCCGCGCCTTTCAAGGTGATTGACGTAAACAGTCGACGCCAGCCCCCTTCGATTGAATCTGCATCCGCCATGCCGAGCGAGCTGGTCTTCCTCCTCAACGAGACGATCCGGTTGCAGGACCGGGAAAGCCGGCCGGCGCCTGTGATACACTGAGGGAGGCCGGACTCGCCGGCCGTTCATCCAACGTCCGAAGACCAGGCCCAGACCCCATGTCACGCAGCGACGAGGCGGCATCCACGACCGTGCCGGTGAGGCTCGGCGAACGCTCCTATGAGATCACCGTCTCCGAAGGAGGATGGGAAGCTCTCCCCGCCCGACTGAAAGCGGCGATGGAGCGGACCTGGGCCGGCCGCGGCTGCCGCAAGGCCCTGATCCTGACCGACGACAACGTCGCCGGCCTCCCCTTTCCCGACCGCGTCCGCTCGGCGCTTGAATCGTTGGGAATCGAGGCGACGACCGCAGTCGTCCCCCACGGCGAGGCCAGCAAGGGGCTGACGACGGCCGCAACGCTCTACGAAAAGCTCGTCGCCATGGCTGCCGACCGCCACACGCTGGTCGTCGCCGTCGGCGGCGGGGTGATCGGCGACCTCGGCGGATTCGTCGCATCGACCTTCGCCCGCGGCCTCCCCTTGTTGATGGTCCCCACGACGCTCCTCGCCCAGGTGGACAGCTCGGTCGGGGGCAAGGTCGGGGTCAACCTGCCGAAGGTCAAGAACATCGTCGGCGCGTTCCATCAGCCGGTCGCCGTCTGGATCGACGTGGAGACTCTCAACGACCTCCCCGAGCGTGAGCTGCGCTGCGGGCTGGCGGAGGTGGTGAAGCACGGCGTCATCCTGGACGCCCCGTTCTTCGCCGAGTTGGAAGCCGACGTCGACGACATCCTCGCCCGGCGGCCCGCCAGTCTTCGCCGGATCGTCGCCCGGAGTTGCGAGATCAAGGCGGACGTCGTGTCGAAGGACGAGCGGGAGGAGACGGGGCTGCGAGCCGTCCTCAACTTCGGCCACACGATCGGCCACGCCGTCGAGGCGACGGCCGGCTACGGGGGAGCCTTCCAGCACGGCGAGGCGGTGGCCGTGGGGATGGTCGCCGAGTCCCGCCTGGCCGAGCGCCTGGGATGGGTCGATGCGGAATTTACGGCTCGGCTCGTTCGACTGCTGGAGCGGTTCGGCCTGCCGACTTCGATTGTCGGCCTCGATCCTGACGCCCTGCTGGAATCCATGGCCCGGGACAAGAAGAACAAGGGGGGACGCATCCGCCTGGTGCTCCCACGGCGGATGGGCGAAGTGGAACTTACCGACGCCGCGAGCGTCGACGATCTCCGTTCCCTGCTCGTCGACCTCTGCCGTTCCGACGCCTGACCTGACCGAGGACCCTCCGTGGATCCCAGCCCGGCCGACCAATCGATTCGCGACCTCATCGCCCTGATGCTCACGCCGGGCGTCGGGCCGCTCACCAGCCGGGCGCTGCTGGAGCATTTCGGCACGGCCGGTCGCGTCCTCGACGCGTCGCTCGCCCACTTGAAGGAGGTCCCCGGAGTCGGCCCCAAGCTGGCCGACCGGATCCAGCACGCCCGGACGGACAACGACCCCGACCGCGAGTTGGACGAGTGCCGCCGCCACAACGTCGCGATCCTCCCCCGCGGCGACGACCGCTACCCCCCTCCACTGGAAGACATCCCCGATCCGCCGGCCCTGCTTTACGTCAGAGGGGCGTTCGAGCCCCGCGACCAACTGGCCATAGCGATCGTCGGCTCACGGAAGTGTACGCCTTACGGCATCCGCACCGCCGAGCGACTGGCGTCCTCGCTGGCCCGTACGGGTTTCACCGTGGTCTCCGGCCTGGCCCGGGGCATCGACGCCGCGGCGCATCGCGGGGCGATGAAGTCGGGGGGACGCACGATCGCCGTGCTGGGCAACGGCCTCTCCGCCATCTACCCGCCCGAGCACGAGGAGATGGCCGCCGAGATCGTCGCCGGGCGCGGGGCGATCGTCAGCGAACTGCCGATGACCCAGGGGCCGCTCGCGGGATTGTTCCCACAGCGAAACCGGATCATCTCGGGTCTGTGTCTTGGCGTCATCGTCGTCGAGGCCGCGCCTCGGAGCGGCTCGCTGTCGACGGCCCATCACGCGATGGAGCAGAACCGCGAGGTCTTCGCCGTGCCGGGGCCGGTGGACAGCCTCGCGAGCCGGGGCTGTCATCGCCTGATCCGCGACGGAGCGCGGTTGGTGGAGACGGTCGACGACGTGCTTGAGGAACTCGGCCCGCTCGTCCGCGAAGTGAAACCCGCGGCCGACGAGCCGGCCGTGCGCCACCCAGCGGAACTGGCTCTGACCGACCAGGAACGGTCGCTGCTGGGCTGTCTCGACGACGCACCCAGCGGCGTCGACGTCCTCATCACGCGGACGGGCCTCACGGCCTCGCAGGTCATGGCCACGCTCAGCGTGCTGGAGTTGAAACGAATGGTCAAGCGGCTTCCCGGCCACCAGTTCGTCCGAGCCTGACGCTGGATTTCAGCCGTAACCGCCCCCGACGGGCAGGCGAGACGCCAGCCAGCGGACGAGGTCATCCAGAACCCGCTCACGACCCAACTCGTTGAGGGGCTCGTGGTACATGCTCGGGTAGAGCATCAGAGTCTTGTCCTCGACGCCGACCTTGTCGAAGAACTCGCGAACCGACGTTGGATCGACAATCGGGTCGTCGCCACCGACGATCATGAGCAACGGAACGTGGAAGTCGCGGGCTCGCTTGAGGAGAAGCTCCCCCCCCTCGATCATGCCAAAGAAGAAGGCCGGATTGATCCGGTTGTGGCGAAGCTCGTCCCTCTTCATGGACTCGAATAGAACCGGGTCGCGGTTCCGAGCCGGTGACTCGTCGAAAGCGCGAAGGGTCGCCCAGGGAGCGAGCTTCTGCAGCAGCCGGCCCAGCTTCAGCTTCAAGGGCGCGACGCGCAGCGCCAGCCGGATGGACGGGTTGGAAACAACCACTCCGGCGAGCCCCTGGCCGTTCTCTAGGGCGTATCGGAGCGCCACCTGACCGCCGTTCGAATGGCCGAGCAGGAAGACGGGGTGGTCCGCATAGTGAAGCCTCGCCCAAGAGGCGACGGCGTGCAGGTCGTCGATCAGATCCTCGTAACGCCGCACAACCCCGCGCCGGCCTGGGCTGCGACCGTGACCGTGGAAATCGTGCGCGACGACGTCCACGTTCAACTCGGCGCCCAGGTGCTCGGCGACGTGACCGTAGAGTCCGCCGTGTTCGCCGAATCCGTGCGAGACCACGATCACACCGTCGGGATGGGAACGACGCCACCACCATCCCCGAAGTCGCCTGCCTCCCGGCGTGGTCACGGTCAACTCGGACAAACGATGGTCGACCATGCTCATCCTTAACGACCCCGGCGTCCCTGAGAATCGACGACCGACATGCGCGTGGAGTCTAGCAGAGCCGGCCGGATCGGATCGAGGTCAATTCAAGCCCGTCACCCGACTACGCGACCTCGCGTTCCAGGACGAGGAGAGTGACGTCGTCCTCGTGAGCCGTCCCCCCTGTGAACGCATGCAGGGCGTCGAGCACGGCATCGAGCCGGCCTCCCCCGGTGGGGTCGGATCGGAGAAACGCCTCCAGCATCCGCTCGGTTCCGAACATCCCCTCTGGCGCGCGCGCCTCCGTCACTCCGTCGGTGTAGAGCAGGAGCGATTCGCCGGACGCCAGATTCGCCGTCCGCTGGACGCAGGGGACGTCCGGCAGGGCCGAAGTCAGGATCGGCCCTGTCGATTCGAGCGGCCGTAATTCGCCGCCGACGCCTCGGATGTAAGCTTCGGGATGGCCCGCGTTGACGTATTCCAACTCGTCGCAATCCGGATGGAGTCGCGCCGAGAAGAGCGTGACGAACCGGCCCGGGTCGAAGTCGCGGATTCCTTCGCGAATCCGGTCGACCACCTTGCAGGGCTCGAAGTCGTCGACGTGGGAGGCCCGAAACGCGGCCTTGACGACGCCGGTGACCATCGCCGCCGAGGTCCCGTGCCCCGCGACGTCGGCGACGAGGATCGAGACGCCTCCGTCCTCCGTCTCAGCGTAATCGTAGATGTCGCCGGCCAACTCGTTGGAGGCCTGATACCGCGCCGCGATCGCCAGACCGCGGGCCTGATATTCCTGGGGCGGCAGGAGGCTGAGCTGAAACTGCCGGGCCTCCTCCAACTCGCGTTCGACCCGCTGCAAGAACATCTCACGCTCTTCCCGAAGCCGCCGCAGGTCCAGACAGCGCTGAACGAGAGCCAGGAGAACCCGCCGATCGAACGGTTTGTGGATGAAGTAATAGGCGCCCTCGTCGATGGCGCGAAGGAGGTTCTCGTCCGGATCTTCGACGTTCCCCGTCATGATGATGACGTCGAGATCGGAGCTTTCCTTCTTCAGGGCCCTCATGACGTCGAACCCGTTCATCTCGGGCATTCGGACGTCGACGATCGCGAGATCGAAAGCCTCCCGCCGCGCGGCTGCGATCGCCCCTTCGCCGCTCTTGGCCTCGACGACGCGGCCGTGCTTCTTGGACAGGATCCGCGACACCGCACGCAGCACTCCCTCGTCGTCGTCGACGACGAGGATCGCGGGCTCTTTCAGATCGATCACGGCCCTTCCCCCCTTGCCCCGACGGGGAAACTCACCTTCACGGTGGTCCCCTCGCCGAGCACGCTGCGTATGTCGAAACGCCCCCGAAGCTGCGCCGCGATCGAGCGACAGATGGCGACGCCCAACCCGTGGCCGTTGGCCTTGGTGGTGAAGAACGGCTCCTGGAGCTTGGCCAGGTGCTCGTGCGCGATCCCGGTCCCGGTGTCCTCAACCTCCAACTTCAGCCAGCCGTCCTCATCATACGCTCGGATCGTCAGGGAATCCCCTGGGCCGGTGGCGTCCCGAGCATTGCTGATGAGGTTCAGGAGAAGCTGCTCGACGTCGGCCTGCACGGCGAACAGCCGAGGGAGATCGGCGGAGACGTCCACGGTCAGGGTGACTCCCCGCCGCTCCAGTCCCTCGCGGAAGATGACCAGGGCCGAATCAACCGCCTGACGCAAAGCGACGTCGCTCGGATTCCGCGCGGAACCCCTGGCGAAATTGAGCATGCCGCCGAAGATGCGCCGGCAGATCCGGATCGAACGCTCGACCTGGCGGAGATCGGCGAGCGCCGTCTCGGGGTCGAAGGCGTCCGTCTCCAGATCGTCGACGACCTGCTGCACCAGCGGCAGAACCGATCCCATCGCGTTGTTCACGTCGTGCGCCACGCCGCGCGCCAGATCGGCCATCGCGTGTTTGCGCTCGGCGTCGATCATCCGGCGTTCCAGGGATTCGGTCCGTCGGGCGTTCTGGAGGGCCACCGCCGCCTGGGGGAGGAACTGCGAGATCAGCTCGACCTCATAGGCGCAGAAAGAGCCCGGGTTGATCGAGGCGACTTTCAGAACTCCCAGCAGGCCTTCCCTCGTGATCAGGGAGGCGCAGAGCACGGCTCCTTCCGAAGGAACGAACGTGCCGCGGCGGGGGAGCCGCTCGTAGTCGAGCAACTCGGCGAGCGTCGTCGAGGCGTGGTCCGTCCAACCACTCCACCCTTTCACGTCGCGGTCGAAACCCAGGACGACCGGTTGGGCGAGCACCTCTTGAAGCGACGACTTGAGGGGGAACTTGCGACCGACGTTTTCTCCCTTCGCCTTCCGCCAGGCGATCTGCTCGGCCACCACCTCCAGCACGCCGAGTTCAGCATCGTGGATCAAAAGCGAGGCCGAATGGTCGTAGGCGATCAAGGAGCGGATGCCGTGCAGCACCTCGTAGGAGAGGTGCTTGGGATGGCTCTGCTCCATAACCTTGCGGTCGACGCGGGCGCGGACTTCGCGAATCCGGTGCAGGTCGGCCTGTTCAATCAACTCGTTAGCCAGTCCGCCGATCGTCGAGAACGCCTGGCGGGCGTCCCAGCGATACTCGCGATCTGGGCAGTGGACAGCCAAAACGCCCCACATGCGACCGTGGCGCCGGATCCGCGCGAGCATCAGATCGTGCGGCACGGCGACCTTCTCGCCCCGGAGGAAACCCGCCAGCAGACGACGGTCCCAGAACGAATCGTCGGGTGTTTGATGCTGGATGCGGGCCTCAAACGAGCCGGGATGAAAGGCGGCGACGCATCCTTCGCTCGCGCCGAACAGATCCATCCCCAGCCGCAGGGCCCCTCGCAGGATCTTCTCCGGGTCTTTGCCGTCGCGATACTGGATGCGGAAGCGCCAAAGGTGGTCGGTCAGTTCGGCCCAATCCTCGATAGGCTCAGGCGTGTTCTCGCCATCGTGCTTCAACGCTCCTCCGTTTCGCCGGCGGCCCCGGCGTAGACGCCCCTCGGAAGAACGTGGATGAGCCCCAGGCTCATGCTCCCTGATTCAATCATGTCTTATAAGACTCGGGTTGTCCACGCGCCGATCTGGAAAGAAGTTGCGACGAGAATGGGGCGAAGTTATCCTCACCGCGCGTCGACCAGCCGAACGGGGTGAGATCATGCTGCACGGCCTGTGGGCCCGCGCGAGGCGGTTCCGGATGAAGACCCTCAAACCCTTCGGCCGATCGCGCGAGGAATTCCCGTTCCGCCTCCATCTCTGCGACTCCAACACAGACGTCTCGGCCTCGCTCGCCGCCTGGTTCCATGATGTGGACGAGGTGGAGGTGCTCGTCGGCGACCTCCTGGATCTCGAATGCGACGCCCTCGTCGCTCCAGCGAACAGCTTCGGCGACATGAGCGGCGGACTCGACAAGAGCATCGACGACTTCCACGGCGGGGAGGCCCAACGTCGCTTGATGGAACGAATCGCCGAGCGCTGGCACGGCGAGCTGCCCGTCGGCTCCGCCGATATTCTGCACCTCGCAGCGCGACGATTCCCATTCCTGGTCGTCGCGCCGACAATGCGCGTCCCGGGCCGAGTTTCCGGGACTCTCAACGCCTATCTGGCCTTCCGAGCGGCGCTCGCCGCCGTGGTGGACCACAATCAGGGCGACGGTCGGCGGATCGCCGGGCTGGCCGCATCGGGCCTGGGGACGGGCGTGGGGGCGATGTCGGCCGAGGAGTCCGCAGGTCAGATGCGCGCCGCCTACGACATGATCGTCGGCAAGGGCTGGAAACGAATGGCCCACCCATTCCAGGCCCCCTTCGCGCTCGGGGCGGAATATCGCGGCCGACGCGGCGAAATCCGTTAGGTCACGCTCATTTTCCTTGTAGGATGCGTGCAAGCCCCCCAAAATCGAGGGCTCTCGGACGAACGTCGTTGCCGCGAGGACGAAGAATGCTCTCGATCCACGACCTGCGGGTCGACTACGACGACTTCTGCGCCGTGCACGACCTGTCCCTGGAGGTCGGGCCTGGGGAGGTCTGCGGCTTGATCGGCCCGAACGGGGCAGGCAAGACCTCGACGATGCGGACGATCCTCGGCCTGATCGAGCCGACCTACGGCGAGATCAGGATCCTGGGAGCAAGCCTCCAGGAAGATCATGAGCTGGTCGGCCGCGCCGTGGGGTTCATGCCGGACTTCCCGCCGGTGTATGAAGACCTGAAGGTCTGGGAGTTCCTCGACCTGTTCGCGTCGAGCTACCGCATCCCCAGACCGTTGCGGAAGGACGTCGTCGAGCGGCACCTGGATCTGGTGGGCTTGACGGAGAAGCGCGACGCGGCCGTCACGGGGCTCTCGCGGGGGATGCGCCAGCGGATGATGCTCGCCAAGACGCTCATCCCCGATCCGGCGGTCCTGCTGCTGGACGAGCCGGCCAGCGGCGTCGACCCACAGGGGCGGATCGACCTCAAGAACATTCTCAAGAAGGTTTCGGCCGAGGGGAAAGCCGTGCTGATCTCGTCGCACATCCTCGCCGAGATGAACGAATTCTGCACGTCCGTCGCGATCATGGAGCGCGGGAGGCTGGTCGTCGGCGGCCGGATCGAGGAGGTCAACCGCCGGATCATGGGCGACGCGGTGATCTCCGTCGAGGTCCTCTCGGGTGCCGACGCCTTCCGTCGGGTCATCGCCGAGGACGGCCACGCCGCCGAACTCCACGCGAAGGAGGGAGGCGTTTTCGAGTTCCGTTACCGAGGCGACGCCGAGGCGGCCGGCGAGTTGCTGGCCAGGCTGATTGGCGCCGGCGTGCGGATCTCGTCGTTCTCTCGCCGCAAGGACAACCTGGAAGAACTGTTCCTCAAGGTCGGCGCCAAGGAGTTGTCTTGATGTTGCGCGACTGGCTGGACAACCCGATCTTCATCAAGCACGTCCGCTCGCGGCTTCGGCCCCAGGCGTTGGCGACCTCGGCCGCGGTCACGATCCTCATCTGCCTTTGCATCGTCGTCGGCGCCTACCAGTCGCGTTCGATCGGCGGTCCCGAGGGGTTCTCGGCGCTCATGGTCCTGCAGTTCATTCTGCTGGCGATCATGGGGTCGACGCAGGTAGGAGCTTCCATCGGCTCCGCGCGAGCGTCGGGCATCCTGGACTTCCACCGGGTCTCGCCGCAAAGCCCCTGGGAGTTGGCGCTCGGGTTCCTGTTGGGGGCCCCCGTCCGCGAGTATCTCCTGACCGCCCTGACCATTCCCTTCGCCCTCTTCTTCGTGATGATGGGCGATCCCGACTTCCGCGGGCTCGTTCAGGCGGAGGTTCTCCTGGTGGCCGTGGCATTGTCGTTGCACGCCATGTCGCTGCTGGGCGGGCTGACGTTGAAGGGGGCGATGTCCGGCCAGAACGCGCTGGGGTTCACCGTGGTGATCGGCATCTTCGTCGTCGGCCCCCTCTTCGGCGCCTTCCGGCTGCTCTCCGGGCTTTTGATCGCGGACGAACACCTGGAGTTGTTTTGGGTTCCGCTCCCCTGGCTGGCCTTCGTCCTGCTGCACCTCGCGGCCGTGTTTTACTTCTTCATGCTGGCGTCCACGCGGAAGATGGAGTCGGAGCGGAAGCATAGCCTGACCAAGCCCCAGGCGGTTGCGGCGATGGCCACGCTCTCTCTGCTCGCGATCGGCGGCATGTCGAACTGGAACATCGAGGGAGGCGTGCAGTTGGCCGCCCTTTACGTGTTGATGGTTGTCGGAATGGTCCTCGTCGGCCTGGCGACTCCGAGCCTGTCGGAATATGACAAGTGCCTGCGACGTGCGCGGAAGCAGGGTATCGCCCGGCTCCCGCTCTGGGACGACTTCGCGCCAAACCGCCCGACGGTCGCCGTGATCTGCGCGGTCTTGCTGGCCACGGCTTCGATCTTCGGCACAACGATCGAAAGCGTCCCTGGCCAGGGCAACGTCACGCGGGCCGGCTTTCCGCTCTCGGTGGCGGTGGCCGTGATGGTCGTGGCCTATTTCGGGCTGAGCTTTCAGTATTTCCTGCTGCGTTTCGGGAGAAGGGCGTCGAACTTCTTCGGCCTCTTCCTGTTCATCGCGTGGGCGTTGCCGCTGGTGCTGGGGATCATCACGTTTGCATCAGTCGGCCCCATGGGTCGGGACGCGCGGCCCGCGATGATCTTTTCGGCGACCCCGATCGTCGGCGTGGCCGCGGCTTCTGGCATATTCGAGTCCGAAGCCGGCTCAGGCCCGGCGATGGTCGCGCTGACCCTGGCCCTGCTCTTCGCCTTCGTCTTCAACATGCTCTACACGAAGGCGATCCGCCGGGTCCGCATGGCCGTCGAGGAAAGCGATCCGCTCAAGCCCGAACCCGATCCCCTCGGCCTCGCCCCCGAGCCGGCTCCGGCGACGGGGTGAAGCGAGTTGATGATCCTGGCCGATCAGCCGGCCGGCCGGAGCGTCCTGGAGAGGGCCTCGTCGAGCGCCCCGCCGCGAAGGTCCAGTCGAATGATCGTCCCCTGCGGATCGATCAGATAGGTGGCCGGGATCGAGCTGACGCCGAAGGCCTCCACCAGATCCGCGCCCGCCGTCGCGTTGTGGAGCTGGATCCAGGGCAACTTGCGGGTTTTCACGAAGTCGGCCACGGCCGTTCGCGTATCGTCCAGGCTGACGCTGACGATCTCGAAGCCGGAGCCGTGATACTTCTTGTAAGCCTCTTGAAGGCGGGGAAGTTCTGCGAGGTTGGGCATGCACCAGGTCGCCCAGAAGTCGACCAGAACGTACTTGCCGCGAAGGTCCGCCAGCCGAACGGTCTTCCCCTCGACGTCCTGAGCTTCCACCGCGGGCGCAGGCTTGCCGACGCGAGCCAGGCGGCCTAGCTCGGTCTCAACCTTCAGCTTGAGCGCCGCGCTATCGGGGAACTTGGCCGCGAGCGTCTGGTACACCTGGGCGGCGGTCTCGATCTCGCCGGCGGCGACGGCCGATGCGGCGAAGGTCTCGGAGAAGCTCGCGGCGAACTCCTCCTGCTCGGCCATCGTCAGGCCTTGCATCAGTTCCTTGTAACGCGACAGAGCCTCGGGAAACTGCTTGGCCTTTGCCTTCGCCATCACGGCGATGACCTGCGCCAGCGAGCGGACGGGCCCTTCAGGCTGTTCCTTGAGATAGCGCTCGGCGGATTCCTGATTCTCAACGAACCAGTCGTGTTCGATCGCCTTGTTGAAGAGTGCGGCGTAGGCCTGATCGCGGTCCTCCGCTTTCGGACTGCGGATCAGGTACTCGCTCAACTCGCGAACGAGGGTCCGGTCGTTGCGGTTGAGGATTTCGGCGACGCTCTCCGTCGCCGGAGCCTGGGCCCGCGACGTGGACGCCGACGCCAGAACCAACGACACGGCAATCAATCCCATTCCGCGACGGCGAAAGTCCACGGCGCATTCCTCCTGGAGTGCCTGCTCCCTCTTCCCTGCCGGACACGCTTCAGCCGACTTCCGCCGGCTCCATCATCACGGTCACCGGCTGCCGGACCGCCGGACGAGCCGGGGCGGTCAGGCTGTGAAGCAGTTCATACCATTGGTAGCAGCAAGGCCCCATCTCGTGCGAGGCCAGAAACGCCTCTCGGCCGTTCTCGCCCATCCGCCGGGCCAGGTCGCGATCGTCGCGAAGTCGTTGGATCGCATCGACGACCCCCTCGGAGTCGCCGTACTCGACGGTGAAGCCCCCCTCCGAGCGTCGGATCAGGTCCGCTGACTCGCAATGCGCGGGGCCGACGAACAGGGCCGGCCGCGAGGCCGACATGATGCCGTAGAGCTTCCCCGGCACCACGATCCCGGTCATCTCGGGTCGCATGGAGATCAGGTGGACGTCGGCCGTCGAGAGCGACAGATGAAGCTGTTCGCGAGGGACGTAGTCGAGGATCCGGACGTTGTCGAGGCCGTCCTGCTCCTTGGCCGCCTTCACCTCAGCGAGCCTCGGCCCGCCGCCGACGAACAAGAAGACCACGTCCTTCTGGTCGCGGAGAGTCTTCGCCGCCGCCATGAACTCGTCAAAGGTGTGGGCCAGGCCCATGTTTCCGGAGTACATGCAGACGAGTTCGTCGCCGAAGCCCAGCGACTTCCTCAGCGAGTTCTCCGAGTGCGGAACGGGCCGAACCTCGTCCTCGCGGCTCCAGACGGGGATCGTGGCGATGCGATCGGGGCGGACCTTCTTCATCAAGATCCGGTCGGCCATGTACGGGCCCAGAACGACCACGCGGTCCGCCTGACGGAGAACGGCGTCGCTGAGCCAGGCGAGCGAACGGACGATCGGGTTCTTCGGCGACATTCGCTTGAGTGCGAGGCTGGCGTCGGGGTGGAGGTCCATGCTCCAGCAGACGTGGGTCGAGCCCTTCATCTTCCGGAGGATCGTCCCGACGAGGCCGATGATCGGCGGCGTCGTCAGGGTTACCACCAGATCGAACCGAGGGAGCCGAACCGCTCGGATGGCGGCTCGCGCGTAGAAACTCAAGTAGTCGGTCATCCGGCTCAGCGTGCTCTTGCGCCCCTTCGAGGTCGCGGGCACGCGATGGATGTGGACGCCGTTGTGAATTTCTTCCGCCGGAGGCGTGGGAGCGCCCGGCTTGTATCGCCCCTGCGAGCAGAGGACGTGGCACTCGAACCCGCGCGCAGCCAGCGACTCTGCAAGGTCGGTCAAATGCTGTGCGGTGGAGGCGTGGTCGGGCCAATAATACTGGTTGATGAAGAGGACCCGCCGGCCGGCCGCAGTCTCGGAGGAGGCGTCGTCGCCCTCGTCGTCGGGCTCAAGACCGAAGGTGTGAGGGGGCTTTCCCAGCCCCGCCGCCCGCGCCGGTTCGGAGCGGCTGCGAAACCAGAGCTTCCGGTTCACCATGTCGTCGTCCACCTGGACCGTCGCGGCCCGCCAGAAGGTGTGTCGCAAGTCGATGAGCGACGTAAGGACCGCCGCGCGGGGGAAGGGGAGTTTCCACCCGCGCGGCGAGAAGCTTCGGGGGAGCCGTGATGCGGCGGCCCCCCCGCCGGATCGAGACTCAGACGTTCGCGAACGGGTTCTGGAACGAGATGAGCTTGGCCGCGCGGACCAGCTCGGCGATGCCGCGGTCGAGGTCGATGGTGGTCTCGAACCCCTTGGCGCGGATCTTCTCGTAGGAGACCTCGTAGTTGCGCTGGTCGGCGTCGCTGCCGACTTCGGCGAAGTGGAGGTAGAAGTCCGTGTGCTCCAGGATCTTCCTGGCCACGTCTTCCTTGGTGAAGTTCATGCTCTCGTGGCCGACGTTGTAGACGTCGTCCTTCACGTCGTCCCAGCGCTCCAGGGCGAACATGAACGAGCGGCCCATGTCGCGAACGTGGACGAAGGTCCGCTTGAAGCCGCCCTCATAGACGATGAGGTTGCGGTTCTTCACGGCCTGGTAGGTGAAGTCGTTCGGCATCAGGTCGAGTCGCATCCGGTTGCTGACGCCGAAGGCGGTGGCGAACCGATAAGCGATGCCGTTGCCGGAATCCAGGACCATCTGCTCGGCCTCGGCCTTGGTCTCGCCGTAGAGCGTGATCGGGGCGCGGGGGGTGTCTTCGTTGCAGATGTAATCGGGGATCGAGCCGTAGATCGAGCCCGTCGACGCGAACAGGAAGCGGGTGTCCTTGGACCGGGCGGCCAGCAGGTTGCGCGTCCCCTCGACGTTGATCTCGCGGGCGAGCTGCGGCTCCTTCTTGCACGCCGGGTAGCCGACGATCGCCGCCAGGTGGATGATCGCGTCGACGTCTTCAACGGCCTTCTTGACCGCGTTGGGGTCGCAGACGTCGCCCTGCTGAAGCTCGAAGTAGCGATGCTGGCAGCAAGGGAGCAGGCCCTGGCCGGAGAACTTGAGGTTGTCGAGGACTCGGACGCGGTGGCCCTGCTCGAGCAGCATCGGGACCAACGTGGAGCCGACGTAGCCGGCTCCGCCGGTGACGAGGATACGCATGGCGGGTTCCATCCTTGGTGAGGTTGCGACGCGCCTGGGGCGTCGTCTTGTCGTCGGTGACGGATAGCAGGGCCGACAAGTAACGGGCTAACGATGCGTCGGCGTCGCGCGCCAGGCCCCCGTCCTTGTGGGCTTGTCCATGGGTTGCGAAACAGCGTCCTGGTACGGACTGGGCGATCGTGAAATCAATGAAGTCGAATCTTCCTGGGTCGGCCCCGAGTAACCTTAGAACCTGCGGTTCGTTGGTCGGGGAGCCGGCTCGCCGGTCCGTGGGCGAGAGTATCGGCGGACTTGACGCTGGTGTCAATCGCACTTCCGCCAGGTTTTTCGCGTCGGCCCATCGGGGCCTGCTCGGGGCAGAGCGCGACGTCCCGGCGCCGCGGCTGGACGACCGACCGCTCCCCATTGCGTTGACGGATCGAGGTCGGGATCGGTATAGGGTCAGGAGAGGGCCGGCCGTCGACGGCCGCCGAGACGCCAGGCGGAGGTGTCGCCCATGTGCGGAATCGTCGGCTACACGGGTTCCAAGGATGCCGATTCGATCCTCGTCGCGGGACTGCGACGTCTGGAGTACCGGGGATACGACAGCGCCGGGCTGGCTGCGGTCCAGGACGGCGTGATCGAGGTCCGAAAGCAGGCTGGACGAGTGCAGGTGCTGGAAGACCTGCTCCGCCAGCAGCCGATTCGGGCTGCCAACGGCGTCAGCCACACGCGATGGGCGACCCACGGCCCGGCGAACGACGTGAACGCCCACCCTCACGTCGGTGGACGCGCCGGGAAGCGATCGGTGGCCGTCGTCCATAACGGAGTCGTCGAAAACCACGCGGCGCTCCGGCGAGAGTTGGAGGCTGAGGGCTTCGTCTTCCGCAGTCAGACCGATACCGAGGTCGTCGCCCACCTGATGGCCCGCGAACTCGAACGCGGCGACGCCCCCATGGACGCCCTGCTCCGCGTCCTGCCGCGACTCGAAGGAACCTACGGCCTGGCGATGGTCATGGCCGACCGCCCCGGCGAGTTGCTCGGCGCGCGGCTGGGGAGCCCGCTCGTGGTCGGCGTCGGCGAGGGAGAACACTTCCTGGCGAGCGACCCCGTCGCCATCGCCCAGCACACGGCGAACGTGGCGTTCCTCCAGGACGGCGAGGTGGTCCGGCTCACGCCGCGCGATTTCGAGATCCACCACCGCGAGCGCGGGCTGATCACCCCTCGGATCGACCGGATCGACTGGAAGCCGGACGCCGTTGAGCTGGGAGGCCACGCCCACTACATGCTCAAGGAGATCCGCGAGCAGCCCGACACCGTTCTCAACGCCTGCCGCGGCCGACTCGTCCGCGCCGAGGGCTCGTCGCGGCTCGGCGGCCTGAACATGACGGCTCAGCAGCTTCGACGGGTGCGCCGGGTCGTGTTCGCGGCCTGCGGCACGAGCTGGCACGCGGCGCTCGTGGGCGAGTACCTGATCGAACGCCTGGCCCATCTCCCCGTCGAGGTCGAATACGCCAGCGAGTTCCGCTACCGCAATGCTCCGCTGGATGATCGCACCCTGGTCTTCGTCCTCAGCCAGTCCGGCGAGACGGCCGACACGCTGGGAGCCCTCCGCGAAGCCCGACGACTGGGGCATCGAACGCTCGGAATCGTCAACACGGTCAGCAGCACGATCGCCCGAGAGTCCGACGGCGGCGTCTATCTGCACGCGGGGCCCGAGGTGGGCGTCGCCAGCACCAAGGCGTTCTCAGCGCAGGTCGCCGTCCTCACGCTGCTGGCGCTGCACCTGGGCCGGCTGCGGGGACTTTCGTTCGCCGGGGGAACGGCAATCCTGGAGGCCCTTGAGGCCGTGCCGTCCTTGATCGGCGAGGCCCTCAAATCCGAGCCCGAAATCGAACGCGCCGCCGAGCGGATCGCCCAGGCGCAGAGCGTCCTCTACCTGGGCCGAGACATCCACTATCCCGTGGCGTTGGAAGGCGCGCTCAAGCTCAAGGAGATCAGCTACATCCACGCCGAGGGTTATCCCACAGCCGAGATGAAACACGGCCCGATCGCGCTGATCGACCCTCAGACGCCCTCGGTGTTCGTCGCCCCGCGAGGTCCGCTGCACGCCAAGACGCTCAGCAACATTGAGGAAGTCCGCGCTCGTCGGGGACCCGTCGTGAGCGTCGGCGTGGCGGGCGACGAGGAGCTGGCTCGCCTCTCAGACGCTGTGCTGACGATCCCCGACGCCCCCGAGGTCGTCCAACCCCTTTTGACCGTCGTGCCGCTGCAACTCCTGGCCTATCATGTCGCCCGGATCAAGGGCTGTGACATCGACAAGCCGAGGAACCTGGCCAAGAGCGTGACGGTGGAATGACGGGCTTCGAAACAAGGCGGGCGTCGCCCGGCCGGATTCGGCCGTCGACGCCCGTCCGATGACTCAACGAGTCGCAGTCGGCTCAGTTATTGGGGCGACGGCCGCCGCCGGGGCCGCCAGGACCGCCCATGCGGACCTCGAAGGGAGCGCCAAGGATCTTGGCGAATTCGGCCTTCTGCTCGGAGGTCAGCTTGGTTTCAGCCTTGGCGATGCCGTCCTTGCGGATGTCGCGCATCTTGGCCATGGCGCCTTCACGGTCGTCCTGGAAGCCCTGCATGGCCTCGCGGTTCTTCTCCATGGTGTCGCGGGCGATCGAGGCGAGCTCGGACTTCTGAGCGTCGGTCAGCTTCAGGGCCTTCTGAAGTTCTTCGTTCTCGAAGGCGGCCACGCCCATGGCCTGATACTGGATGCCCTTGAGGCGAGCGACCTGCTCCGGCTTGAGGATGTCGGCGAGGGCCTTCTGGGCGTCGGCGTTGGCTTCGCGGTTGAGCTCGCGCATCTTGGTCATGCGCTCTTCGCCTTCGAGGTTCTGGAGCGACTCGCGGGCCGACGCCATCTTCTCGCGGGCCTTCTCGGCGAGGTCGCCGACCTTGGACTTCTGGTCCTCGGTCAGCTTCAACTCGTCCTGAACGCCGGGGGCCGCCAGCAGCATGGCGACGTTGCCGCCGCCGCCCATCATCCCGCCGCCGAAGCCGCGGCCGCCGCCGCCGCGCTGCTGAGCCAGGGCCGGAGAGGCCGTCACGGCCACCAGGGCCAGGGCCAGAAGAGACTTGCTCAGAGTGTTCATCGCGTTCGTCTCCGAATTCTGTTTCGATGCGTGTGAAGGCGCCGCCCGTCTGGAACTCGGGGCTGCGTCGCCCTCCTAAAGGAGATAAGGCGACGTCCCCAATCGGTCCGACCGTCCTTTTCTCGGTCTGCCGTTCGGATTCCGGATCATTCCGGCTTCTTCACGACTTCGTCCTCAATCAGCTTGAGGAAGTCGTCCTCTTCCGCCTTCTTGTTCGGCTTTTGCGCGGGTTTGGGCTTGAAGTGCTTGGGGACCGCGTCTTCGAACTCGGCCTCGTCGGCGGAGAGGCGTTCGATGACCTTGGGCGCCGAGTGCGGCCTGGGCTCTGAGATTGCCTTGCCGTCGGTGTCGAGCCCCGCCAGCTCCATCAGCGAGTGGTGCCGCCTGCGTTCGTCGTGCACCTCCTCTTCCAGCGTTTGATGGCCGCTGACAAGCGACTCTGGGCCGCTGGGCGTGTAATCAATCGTGTACAGGTGATCGGCGAACCCGAGTTCGTCTTCGGGAAGGACCGTATGCGGGCTGCTCAATCGGGCTCCGTTGACATGGGTGCCGTTGGTGCTCCCCATGTCCTTGACGTGCCAGAGCCCGTTCATGAGGGTCAAGGTCGCATGCTTGCCCGAGACGTTCTCGAACTCCAGGCGGATGTCGCACGAAGGCCTCCGGCCGACGAGCAACTGGGTCTTGATCAGCGGGATCGGGTCACCACCGCCGACGGGGACCAAGGTCCCATAGATCTCGCGAGAGGGTCCCATGTGGTTCCTCCACACTCGAAAGCCGGCGCAGACGAAGAAGTGTACCGGCGCAAAACGGGATCCTACCCGAGCCCCACGATACACCACAAGCGAGCGCGGTCTAAAATCGTCAGACGACCTCGCCCGGCCGACTAGCCCCTGGCGGGTCGGTCGGGCCTGGGTTAGCCTCGCAAACGAGCGGCAAGGCGACGGCGATCACCGTCCCAACCGTCCGACGGACGGCTCGGCCGTTCCAGGGACCACCACTCATCCGACGAGACACGATGATGACGACGCGATCCGACGCGATCCTCTCCCGACGCACGCTGCTGGGCGGCGGCCTGGCGGCCCTGGGCGTGCTGGCCGTCGGCCGCCCCTCCTTCGCGGCCGCCCTCGCCAAGGCTCCGTTCCGCCTCGGCCTGCAAAGCTACTCGCTGCGGGGCTACAAGGAAGGGGGCAAGTCCAGTTTCGAGAAGGCGCTGGGCGTCGCCAACGGGCTGGGGGTCCATTATCTGGAAGCCTATCCCGGCCACATCCCCACGACCGAAGACGCCGGCGCGATCGCGCACGCCAAGGACATGCTCAAGAAAGCGGACGCCGAGGTGGTCGGCTATGGCGTCGTCCACTTCAAGAAGGGCGACCCGGCCAACCGCAAGACGTTCGAGTTCGCCAAGGCGATGGGGATCGAGTACATCTCGGCCGACCCCGATCCGGACAGCTTTGACGAGCTGGACAGGCTGACCGAAGAGTTCAAGATCGGCGTGGGCATCCACAACCACGGCCCCGGC
The DNA here is from genome assembly GCF_011065895.1 of Paludisphaera rhizosphaerae. NCBI lineage: Bacteria > Pseudomonadati > Planctomycetota > Planctomycetia > Isosphaerales > Isosphaeraceae > Paludisphaera > Paludisphaera rhizosphaerae. The sequence goes on from NZ_JAALCR010000001.1 coordinate 453,515, forward strand.
CACCGCTACGACCTGATCGACGTCGTCGCCAAGGCGATCAAGGGACACAGCGAGTTGATCGGCTGCTGCATCGACTGCGGCCACTTCCTCCGATCCAAGGAAGATCCCGTCCGCGCCGCCGAGGTTTTCGGCAAGCGCGTCTTCGGCGTCCATCTGAAGGACGTGAAGGACGCCAAGACCTTCACCGTCCTGGGCAAGGGAGACCTCAACTACCCTGGCCTGTTCAAGGTCCTGAAGGCCGACGACTACCGGGGCCTCGTCGCCCTCGAATACGAAGAGAATGAGAGCAACCCGGCCGACGACATCCGCGTCTGCCTGGAAGAAGCCTACAAGGCCCTTGAAGCTCTCTAATCCTCAGGAGTCCGCCCGATGATCCCGCGCATCCTCGAACCCGAGTCGATGGACGGCCCCGAGGAAGTCGCCCAGTACGATGCGATGGACCATCGGGCGGTCAACGACGTCTTCGTCAAGGATTTCCTCGCCGCGCACGGCCCATGCCGAGGAGGGGAAATCCTCGACATCGGCACCGGCACCGCCCGGATCCCGATCGCCCTGGCCCTCGCGGACCCCAAGGCCCGCATCGTGGGCTTCGACCTCGCCCCTGCCATGATCGAGCGGGCAAGGCAGAACGTCGACGAGGCCGACCTTTCCAACCGCATCGGCTTCATCCTGGGCGACGCCAAATCCCCTTCGGCGCTCGGCGACGTCCGCTACGAGGCCGTTATCTCGAACACGATCATCCACCACATCCCCGAGCCGCTGGCGGCCCTCCGCGCGATCGTCGAACGACTCGCCCCCGGCGGGACGCTCTTCGTCCGCGACCTCTACCGCCCCAACGACCAGCCGACCCTGGCCGCCCTCGTCCAGCAATACGCCGGCGAGGAATCCCCCGAAGCCCGCGAGCTGTTCCGCGCCTCGCTCCACGCCGCACTCACCGTCCCCGAAGCGTCCAGACTCTGCGCGGAGATCGGCCTCCCCGCCGACAGCGTTAAGATGACGTCCGACCGTCACTGGACGATCGTCTGGAAGAAGCCGGCCTGAGTTTGAAGTAACAGCGGGACTACCGCCAATTCTCCGGCAGTCGGCTGAGAAACCGGCACATGCAGCTTCGCGCGGAGGAGATGGAGACCTTCGTCGTTTCGATCTCTCGCTCGTGCATCAGGGAGTTGCGGAACTCCCTCGCAACGTGAACCTCCGTAGTCAGGTCGACGGGAATCCGCCGCATCGCAGCCACGCCGTCGACCAAATCGCGCATCGGTGGATGGGTCGTTCGCACCTTACTCCAGAACAACCGAAGTGCCGTTTCGAACTCGGCGAAGAGACGAGTGACATACGTCCCTTCCAGGTGCTCGACCGCGACGCCAATGTCTCGATGTCGAACATCGTCGCGTACCAGTATCGTCGCATCGAGGCTGACCTGAGTCCTCAACCGAGTGACGGCCAGCCTCAAGACCGTGTATTCTCGTTCAACCGCCTTCAGTCTCGACGGCCATACATCGAGATCACGCGGCATTCTCGACCATCGCTCTCAGGACGCCGTCAAACCTCTCGCGGGTGAACGGCTCAGGATCCGCCTCATCCTCGACGGCCTCAGTAAATGGATACTGAATCATCCACTTACCCGAGTGGCCGTAAACGGTCGCAATGTCGTCGTAGGCGGGTAGGAGATAGAGGTCGACCACACCTTCCGCCCCCGGAGCTGAACGCGCGATCGGCTCCAGGATGATTCGCGTGGTGGCCTCTTGCATCAGGAGCGCCGGTGCCTGATAGGAGCCGACCTCAGAGTCGCTCATCTTCTTCTCGACGCGCTTTGTCGACCAGCCAAGCTGTTTCGCCCATCCCTCGACTTCATCAATGAGTCGGGACAATCGTGCTAGCCAATCCGATCGCACTTCATCGATGTCTTTCGACTTCGCGTCGGTTTTGCCGAGTGAGTCTGCCACGAATGTTTCTCCCTCGGGAAGCTCGTAAGGCGTGTCCTGACCTAACCTCCTCATTCTACGCCGACGCCTATCTCTTCGCGCTGAGCAGTTCCTTGACGACCGCCACGATCTCGGGGACCGTAACGGGGTCATCGCCCAGCGGGACATACGCTTTCTTGGCGTCGACGACGCGGACGCGGCCCTTGTTGCGCCGGGCCAGGGTCTCGATCTTGCGGGCGTCGCGGTAGGTGAAGACGACGTACTCGGCCTCGACGTGGATGCGGTCGATCTTCCAGCCTCCGGCGAGGACTCGCAGTTCGGCCTCGGCCAGCAGGTTCTCGGTCGGCTTCGGAGGGACGCCGAAGCGGTCGTTCAACTCCTGGCGGAAGTCGGCCAGATGGTCGAGGCTCCTCGACCGCGCCAGGCGGCGATAAAGCTCCAGCTTGAGCCGCGGGGCGGGCACGTAATCGCGCGGGAGATAGGCCCGCCACTTCAGTTCGACGGAGCAGTCGAACAACGGCTTGTCGGGCTGCTTCGTCGCCTTGCGGACGGCCGATTCGAGGAGCGAGCAATAGAGTTCGTAGCCGACGCTCTCGATATGGCCGGACTGCTCGGCACCCAGGATATTCCCGGCACCTCGGATCTCCAAATCGCGGAGCGCGATCTTGAAGCCGGCGCCGAGCGACGTAAACTCCTCGATCGCCTTCAACCGCTTGACCGCGTTGGGCGTCACCGGTCGGTCGGATTCCAGCAGCAGGTAAGCATAAGCTCGGTGCTTGAAGCGTCCCACGCGGCCGCGGAGCTGGTGCAGGTCGGCCAGGCCGTATTTGTCGGCCTCGTTGATGAAGATGGTGTTGGCGTTGGGGATGTCCAGGCCGCTCTCGATGATCGTGGTGGCGACCAGGACGTCGAAATCGCGGCGGATGAACCGGAGCATCGTCTTCTCGAGCGCCTCCCCGGTCATCTGGCCGTGCGCGAACTCGATCCGAGCGTCGGGGACGATCGACTTCAGCTTGTCGACGATCGTCTGGATGTCATAGATCCGGTTGTGGACGAAGTAGACCTGGCCGTTGCGGTTCAGCTCGCGATTGATCCCGCGCCGGATGGTCTCGGCGTCGAACCGGAGGATGCGGGTCTCGATCGCCTTTCGGTCCGAGGGGGGCGTCTCCAGGTTCGAGATGTCCCGGATGCCCAGCAGACTCATGTGCAGCGTGCGCGGGATTGGAGTGGCGGAGAGCGTCAGGACGTCGACCGTGGATCGGAGGGTCTTCAGCCACTCCTTGTCCTCGACGCCGAACCGCTGCTCCTCGTCGACCACGATCAGCCCCAGGTCCTTGAAGCCGACGTCCTTCTGCAAGATCCGGTGTGTGCCGATGAGGACGTCCACCTTCCCCTCGGCCGCCCCCTTGAGCACCTCGCGAATCTCGGACTTGGGGCGGAAGCGGTTGACGACCTCGATGACGAACGGGAACTCTCCCATCCGGGCGCTGAAGCTCCGGTGGTGCTGCTCCGACAGGATCGTCGTCGGCACCAGCACGCCGACCTGCTTGCCCGCGTCGACCGCCTTGAACGCCGCGCGGATGGCCACCTCGGTCTTGCCGTAGCCGACGTCGCCGCAGATCAGGCGGTCCATCGGCTTCGTCTGGGCCATGTCTTCCTTGATCGCCTCGATCGCCGCCAGTTGGTCGGGCGTCTCGTCGAACGGGAAGGCGGCCTCGAACTCCGCCATCCAGTGGCTATCCTCGGCCGGGTAGGCGAACCCCGGCTGGCTGGCTCGATCGGCCTGGATATCGAGGAGTTCTTGAGCCAGGTCGACGACCGCCTCAGCCACGCGCTTCTTGCGCTTGTCCCAGGCTGAGGAGCCGATCTTCGAGAGCGGCGGCGCGACCTTGCCGCCGCCGACGTACTTCTGGACGAGGTCGATCTTGACGATCGGGACGAACAGCCGCGTCCCCTCGGCGAACTCCAGCAGGAGCGTTTCCTCGGCGTACTCACCCCCCTTGTCGACGAACTGAAGGCCGAGGTACTTGGCGATCCCGTGGTTCACGTGGACGACCAGGTCCCCCTCGTTCAGGTCGAGGAAGCTGTCGATCGCCCGGGTCTCGTAGCGTCTTCGCGAGGTCGTCCGGCGGACGTCGGCTCGGGCGAACAGCTCGTGATCGGCGATGACCAGGGTGGCGGCGTCGACCAGGTGGAACCCCGCACGGATACGGCCCACGGCCGTCGCCAATCGCCCGTCGCGAGCGGGCGCGGAGTCGGCGAAGACCTCGCCCAGGCGTTCGGCCTCGGCCGCGTTGTGGCAGGCGATGAGGACGCGGTCGCTTCCGACCGCCGCCTCCAACTCGGGTTTGACCTTGGCCAGCTCTCCCGAGAACCGTTCGACGCTCTCGATGCGGAGGTGGCAGGTCGCCTCCAGCGAATCGGCCGCCAGCGCCGAGAGGGCGATCGTCGGCCTGCGGATCAGGCGTTCGAAGGTGCTCTCGACCGTGTACAAACCGCGGGGGTCGTCGACCCTCGCCAGGTAGTGCCGCCCTTCCTCGCGGAGGTCGGGCTGCTCCACGAGGACGACCCAGGTCCCCTCGGGAAACGAATCCGTCGCCGGGCCGAAGTCGTCCAGGTGGTCGACGTCGAACGACGGAGGAACGGCGATCGTCACGTTGTCCCAGCGGTCGAGCGAGCGCTGGGTTTCGGCGTCGAAGGGGCGGATGGACTCGATCTCGTCGCCGAAGAACTCGATGCGGACGGGGTCGGAGGCGTCGGTCGGAAAAACGTCGAAGATGCCGCCACGGAGCGAGAACTCGCCGGGGACCTCCACGACCTCCACCCGCTGCATCCCGCGTTCCAGCAGCCACGAACCCAGCTCGTCGATCGGCACGACGTCTCCGACGGCCAGACGCCGGGACATCCGCCGCAAGACCTCGGGTCGGGGAACGGGCTGGAGCAACGCCTGGATCGAGGTGACGACGACCTTGGGAGGCAGCCCGCCGGCCAGCCGGCCCACGACGCGGGTTCTCGCCCCGAAGATCTCATCGCGCGCGTCCTGCTCGCGTGGGAGTTTCTCCCAGGCGGGAAGTACCTCGGGTTTGAGGCCCGAGAACTGGGCCACGTCGTCGCGGAAGTCGTCCACGTCGCCGACATGGGCCAGGACGATCACCAGGGTCGTCGGCGCATGCAGCGCCAGGGCGCCCGCGACCAGTCCGGCCGACGATCCCCAGGCGCCGTCGATCGTCGCAGCGCGACCGTTGCGCAGGGCTGCGACGACTTCCGGAAAGCCTTCCGCCTTCTGGATCAGCCGGGTCAGATTTTTCAGCTCGTCCCCGGCGGGCGGGGCGGCGGACGATCGGGGCGAAACCCTGGGCATCGGTCGCTCGTCTGGGTGGACGTCGCCGCCGTCCCCCTCGGGTCCGGCCGGTCTCTTGAGAATTTTAGGCTGGCGGACGCCGTTCGCCTACTCGGCTGCCGCGTGTCGTTCCGCGATGGCCAGTCGACCGCGATACGAGCGCGACGGCGGCGGCGGGGTTGCATGGGCCGTCTGGGCTCGCGGGCGGAGCGTCTCCTCCCGAGCCATCCGATCCACGGCGTCGATCAGATCGTCCATGGCGCAGGGGAGATCCAGGCAGGCGGAAGCCCCAGCCTCTCGGGCGTGCGTCACCGCCGTGCGATCGGCGAAGCCGAGCAGCGCCAGGACCGGCCCCTGTTTGCTGCGACGCTCCAGCCGTTCCTCCCAGCGAGGCTCCAGGACGGGGACGTCCCAGACGGTCAGCCGGCGGCCGTCAACAGGGTCGGCCAGGAGTTCGGCCGAGTCGGACGCCCGATAGCCCGCCCGCGTGCAGGCCTCGCAGAGCACCTGCCGAAGCTCATAGTCCGTGCTGACCACTTCCACGGGCGAGGCCTCTCGCGCCGTCCGGCTCGCGACGCCCGGTGTCTTCAGCATTCGCTCGATCTGCCGGGGAAGCGTCTCAGCGGCCGTGGCCTCCGGCGTCACGATTTCCACCAGCCCGGCGCAGCGCTCGATCTCCGCATACCGAACGTACGGGCTGACGCACAGGACGATCCGAGGCCAGTTCTCCACGCCGAGCCCGCGGCGAAGCTCTTCCAACTGGGAAACGTCGGCGGCGGACAATCGCGAGCGGTGGAGGATCAGGATCCCCCTCGACCCTCCCACGGCCTGAAAGGCCCGACAAGGCAACTCCGCCCCATATTGCTCGCAGGGGACGACAGCGAGACCGGAAAGCGCCTGGGCGATCCCCTCGACCCAGGGGTCGGTCAGGTCGCCCGCGAAGCCGATCGCCGTCGGAGAGGTCGTGTCCATCATCGGCTGTCCCTCCCTGGATGCCCCCGCCTGATCTCGACGCGCGACCGAAAAGCCGGGCGCGGAGCGTGGTCATCCCTACCAGATCACGTCGCCGTCGGCAATCGAAATCCGCAATTCCGATGAACGCATGTTCGGCGGCGAATCGTGCCATCGCAATTCCGATTTTTTTCGTATCCAGACTCTCCGGTCCCGGCATGATGAGCTTGGTGTTCGAGAGCATAGAGGAGTCGTCGATGAGCACCCGCCGGGTCGCCTCGCAATTCCAGACGCTGTTCGATTCAGGGGTCCTGAGCGCGTTGCCGGACCCTCAGTTGCTCGACCGGTTCACGCGGCTCGGCGATCGCGAGGCCTTCGAAGCGCTCGTCGGTCGGCACGGTCCGATGGTCATGGGAATCTGCCGACGCGTGCTGGGGGACGCTTCCGACGCCGACGACGCCTTCCAGGCCACGTTCCTGGTCCTCATCCGACGCGCCCCGGCTCTCCGTTCGGACGTCGTTCTGGCGGCCTGGCTGCACGGGGTCGCCTCGAAGGTTGCCCGGCGGGCCCGATCGGACCGGGCGCGGCGATCGGCTCGCGAGCGAACGGCCATGGACGTCGAACCAGCCGTCGAACAGACGACGGCCGATTTCGCGCTCAAGGCGGTCGTGGACGAGGAGGTCGAAAGGCTGCCGTGGAAGTACCGCGTCCCGGTCGCCCTCTGTTACCTGGAAGGTTTGACCCACGAGGAGGCCGCCCGCCGGCTGGAATGGCCGATCGGTTCGGTCAAGGGACGCCTGGCGCGGGCGAAAACCCTGCTCGGATCACGCCTGGCCCGCCGTGGCGTAACCGCGGGCGTCGCCGCGGCAGCCGTTGACGGACTGACCGAGGCCGCCGTTTCCGAAGCCTCTCGCCGCGCCCTGGTCCGCGCCGCGGAGCGGATCGCCTGGGGCGGATCGTGGAAATCCGTCGTTTCCGATCGCGTCGTCCACCTGACCGGGGAGGTCCTTACTTCGATGCTACTAACCAAACTGAAAGCCGCCGCATTGCTCGTCGCCGCCATCGGCCTGACCGCGACGGGCGTGGGCTTCGCCGCTCGCGAAGGTGACGCGGGCCCCTCGGAAATTCCTCCCGCTTCCCTTCTTCCTCCGGGTGCGCAGGCAAGGAACGAGTCCGAGCAAAACGTAGACGCTCGTCAACCCAACAAACAGAAGAGAATCAACGCGCCCGCATCACCCGAAGATCGCTACGTTGATGCCGCCCGCCGAGCGTACCTGACCGTGAGCGAGTGGCACCCGCAGACACTGGATCTGATCGATATCGTCTACCGCGCTTCGCGGCGACTTCTCGACGCCCAGACCACAGCGGCGAGAACGCCGGAGGCTCGGAGAACAGCCCTGACGGCACACTTGGACCGTATGAGGACCTTGTCCCACAAAGCCAACGAGAAGGGCGGCGTCGAGGCGATGCCAATCGCAGCCGAGGCACACGCGATGGTCGCCGAGGCTGAACTGTGGCTGGCCCGCGGCGGCGAAGCTCCCCGTGAAGTCGACCCGCCAATGCCAGGCTCCGGCGATACGGGCGCGAACGAGGGCGATCGAAATCCCCGGTCGAAGATGATGCTGAAGAAGCTCGAAGAGCCGATCGCGATGATCTTCCCGAACGAGACGCCTCTGGAGGACATTCTCAAGTACGTCAAGCAGGCCACCGACGCGCCCAACGACGATGGTCTTGAGCTCTATGTTGATCCCCAGGGACTCCAGGAGGCTGACAAGACTCTCACTTCCCCCGTCGCGCTTGAAGTCGAGGGCGTCCCCCTGCGACGAACGTTGCAACTGCTCCTGGATCAGCTCGGCCTGGTTTACTTCGTCGAGGACGGCATGGTCGTCATCACCGCCGCCGGAAGGAATTCCTACGGTCTGAAGCCAACCATGGCCAAAAGCACTCCGCTGGACGAGGAGGTTGGTCGGGCGAAGCGCGGGGAGTTGAGCACAGAGGAATTGAACGCCCTGATCGAGAAGATGAAGCTCATTCAGCAGGTGGCCGAACTCCACCATCCGACCGCCTCGCGACCGACTGAAACGCCGAAATCCCCCTGATGCGGCGTCGCCCGAATTCTTGATTGAGTTTCATCCTCTTCCCTGAATGCGATCTACGCTTCGAATGGAGCCCCGGGTGGATGGACTCGGGACGAACTCGATGAAGCGCCTTAGTCGACGGCGACGGGCGCGGATCGCGGGAGGTGGAAGAATGGTCGATGCAAGCGATCGACGAAACCTGGAAGCCGCCTCGACCGGGGATCGAGAAGCCTGCGCGGCCCTGGTCACGCTCTATGGGCCGCTCGCCCTGGGCGTCTGTCGCCGAGTCCTCGGCGCTGGGGTCGACGCCGACTCGGTGTTTCAGACGGTCTTTCTGGACTTCCTGAAGCGTGGTCCTCGACTAAGTCGTCGCGTCGATCCAGCCCTCTGGCTGCACCGTTCCGCCTGTCGAGCCGCCCGGCGGGCTCGGGGCGGGGCCAGCGCCGAAGCCACGGTCGATTCACGATCCCGGGGGAGACTGGACCTAAGGCGGATGATCGACGACGACATCGACGACCTCTGGCGTGCGCGTGGCCCCGTGATCCTCTGCGCTCTGATGAACCTTTCGCCGGAGAAAGCCGCCGAGCGGTTGGGATTGTCGATCGATCAGGTCGAGCGTCGGCTGGACCGAGGCTTCGGCGTGATCGACGCCCGTCTCCGCCGCCGGGTTGAACGTGCCGCGCCGGGGACGATCGCTCCGTTCCTCTCATGGCAGGACCTCGGCGACGTTCCGGTTCCATCATCGCTGTTCGAGGAGATCCTCCACGCTGCGGCGAAAGGCGTCCGAACCCGATGGTCGGCCGCTTTCGCTGCGGACTCGTCCGAAGAATTGAACCCGCCGAGAGTCGCCGTGACGGCTATCTCGCGACTTCGAAGCTTCACGACCTCGAGCATCCTGGTCGTCGGCATGGGAGCGGGGGCCAGCTACGCCGCGCTCATGGGGCCTGAGGCCCTGAAGGCCGGGGTCGCCGAGCGACAGGTCGAGGTCGCAACTCCGGCCCCCTCGGTTCAGACCTCAGGCGTCGCTGGGGCAAGGATCGCGATCATCGCCAGACTCAACGAACCGTTCTCCCTCAAGACCGCCGAGCCGATCCAGCTTGACGAATTCCTGGATCGAGTCCGCGAGGCGACTCAAACGCCTGAGGGCGTCCTCCTGATCCACGTCGACCTGGCGGGCCTAAAGCGAGTCGGGGCCTCGCTTTCCTCGCCCGTCGCGCTGGACACCAACGGTGCGACGCTCGGCGAGACCCTCCGGCGCACTCTGGCGCAGGCGGGCCTGGCCTATGAGGTCGACGGCGGACGACTCGTCGTCACCGCCGCCAAACCGGAGCCTGAGGAATTCTTGAAGGAACTCAGTGCCGCGGACGCACGAAAGCTTAAGGAGAAGCTGCGCCTCCTGGGTCACTTCGATCCGTCCATCGCCTTCAGCCGAGACCGTTGAGGCGCGATCAGGCGGCCTCGACTTCGATCTCGATCTCGGACTCCAACCGGGCGACGAGTTCCGGATCGATCGCGCCGGCGTCCCAGACCGACGCATTGGCCGCCGCGCAGGCGACGGCACGACGCAGGGCCGACTCGGGATCCATTCCGCGCAGGCGGGCGTCGACCAGGCCGGCTAGCATCGAATCTCCCGAACCGATCGGGTTCTTGACCTCGATCTGGGGAGGAGTCGCCCCGAGGAGGACGTCCCCCATCCGAGCGAAGACCGCGCCTGGGCCGTCGGTGACGACCCCCCACGCGACGCCGCGGCGACTCCATTCCCGAAGCAGGCCGAAGACGTCCTCGTCGCTCGCGGCAGGCTTGCGCAAACGCATCGCGGCCTCGCGACGGTTCATCTGAACGACGGTCGGCCAGAAGCCCCAGATTGCGTCGAGCGACGGACCGTAGGTGTCCAGGAAAACGGGGACCCGTCGCGCGCCGGCTATCGAGATCAACTCGCTGTAAACGCCATGCGTCGCCGGAGAGGGGCTTGATCCTGAGAGCGTCAGCGCCTCGACGCCCGGCTGCCTCAAGGCGGCGTCAGCCTTCGCGATCAACTCGTCGGCCTCAGTCGGCGTGATCGCCGGATCGGGGTCGAAGAAGGCCGATTGGTCGGCCGTCCCCTCGGTCGAAACGGTCAGGATCTCCCGCGTCGGCGCAGCCGTTGCGACGGCGATCGGCTCCATCCCCTCTTCGCCGAACAGTTGCCGGCATCTTTCGCCCACGGCCCCGCCGAGGAACGTCACCGGCGCAGCCGACTGGCCCAGTCGCTTCAACGCCCGAACGACGTTGTTCCCCTTGCCGCCGACAACCTCGCGAACAGACCGGCCTCGGACGGAATCGCCCGGCTTCCAGGCAGGAACCGTCAGTGTCTTATCGAGGCACGGATTGAGAGTCACGCACAGGATCATATGATTCCGAACCACCGCGGGACGGGCCGCGAGGCGGCGAACCCGGCGGACCCGTTCCGCCTGATCGTCCACGCCTTCGCACAAGGTTCGGCCACCCCGTCATGACCGCATGATAAAACGGCGGGGAGGTCGATTCCAGGCCGAGTCGCGACAGACCGTTTAGGCCGTCGCCTTGCGTCTTTGGTCCCAGTAGAACAGCAGGGCGACGTAAGCCGTCGCCAGCGCCACCGCCGCCAGCAAAGCGAACGCGCCCGACCAGCCGAACGTGTCGGAGATCTTGGCCATCAGCCAGCCGGAGAGCATCGCTCCGATGTAGCTGACGCCGTCGATGATGCCGGCCGCCGCCGCCGCCCCCTTCTTGCCGCCGAAGTCGAGCGCAACCGCTCCCGCCGGGAATGAATACGGACCGACGATCAAAAAGCCGATCAACGCGACGACCGCCGCGGGTCCGAACGCCGAACCGTGGGGAACCTTCATCGCCAGGAGGAGGAGGGCGCTCGCCGCGGCAAGCAGCCCGCCGAGGATTACCAGCGCCCGCCCGCCTCGGCCCAGTCGATCACTGAGGAAGCCCACCAGCAAAACCGACACCCCGCCGAAGAACGGGAACCACGCGCTGCGGTCGGCCGCTTCGGCGACAGAGAGGCCAAGGTCCTCCTGAAAGTAGGTCGGCGTCCAGTTCTGGAAGGTCTCGCGCAACAGGGTCAGGCCGATCGAGAGCAGGCAGGCGTAGACGAAGACCCGGCTCCGAAGGAGAGTTCCCAGCACGTCGCCAAGCCCCGTCGAGACCGCTCCCCCCTCAGCTGCGAAGAGGTTGTCCGGATTGGGCTCGGGTTCGATCTCGCCGGCGTCGGCCGGGCTTTCTCGGAGCAGTAGAAGGTTGACGACGAACAGGGCGGCTAGCACGCCGGCCGTCGTGTAATAGATCTCGCGCCATGCGAAGCCGCGCTCCAGCAAGAGCTTCATGAACTTGCGCGAGAGCGCGTCGCCAAACAGGTAGCTCAGGCTGACGAACCCCATCACCGTGCCGAACCGTTTGTGTGGGAACCAGCGGGAGACGACTCGGACGACCCCCACCCAGCCCAGCGACTGGACGAATCGATTCCCCACCGCGGCGGCCGTGAAGAACGGCAGCGTCTTCCCCAGCGTGAACAGCAGCGTACAGGCTATCGAGCCGACCATCCCGGCCAGGAAGATCCGCCTGCCGCCGATCCGGTCGGTGATCCCGCCTCCCAGGAACTTGCCCGCGGCGTAGGCCAGCGCCCCCATCGTGATGATCGCGCCGAGTCCCAGCTTCGCCTGTTCCGGGGTCATCCCGCGCGTCGCCAGCTCGTCCTGAATCATTGTCAGGCAGACGGGGAAATTGGACCGGCAGAAGTAATAGCCTGTGTAGCCGGTCATCAACAGCGCGAGCGTCGCGATCTGCAAGCGTCGCATGCGGGGCGATGGGGCGTCGACGACGGCGTCGGGCGGGATATCGCTCATGATCGGGGGAACTCGCGTCCTTCCATCGCCTCGATGGCCGCTCGGATCGCGTCGGGGACGCGCGTCGGCTTCTGGGCGTTGTAGTCGAAGACGACCAGCGTCGAGGTCCCCTCGGCGGCGAGGGCCCGTTGCGATCGACTGAAAATTTTATGTTCGAGCGAGATGCTCGCCACGCCGATTCGCGTCACGCGGACGCCGACGTGGACTGTGTCCGGGAAGACGAGCTGACGGCGATAGTCGTTGGCCACCGACGCCAGAATGGGACCGACCCGCTCGCCCCGATGCAGGTCCATCAGGCCGACCTTCTCCGCATAGACGATCCGGGACGTCTCATACCATCGGAAGTAGTTGACGTGGTTGACGTGGCCAAGCGCGTCCTGCTCGCCCCATTGAACAGGAAGTTCGACGACGACGCGATAGTCCGCCAGCAGCTCCGCCATGACCCCGTCTTCGCCCATACGTCGATCCCGCCCCCAGGCACCTCTTCTCGGCTCGCCCGCGAGGCACGATCATAACGCACCGACCGACCGCCGTCGACGCAGGCGTATTCGAGGTCCGACGTCTTCACTCGCGAGGAAATACAGATCACGGAGCGAGCCGATGACGGGGACGACGGACGAGCACCGAGCAGCCGATCCAGCGATTCCAAGGCGATAACGATCCCCCCGAGCCGCTTTCCGCTGGAAGGCATGGGTCTGGCCGTAGGTGAGAGGTTGTGGCGGGATCGATGCCCTGCGGGAGAGGGGGACTGAACCGAAACTTCGGTTGGCCGACGATCGAACAGACCCCTCGGATTCCCATCCGAAGGCTCTCGTCGTACCCATCTCGCGTGCACCCGATCGCGCATGAACACGAGGTGGACGACGATTTCGGGAACCTCGCTTCCCCTCCTGCGGCGGAGGCCGAGAAACCGTGATTTCCCTGGGATTCTCCTTGAAATCGCGCGGTGAAGCCGGCTAGACTCCACCCGCCTTGAACGCTCGGCCCATGGATGGGGACGCGGAGTCAGGACAGACTCGACCTCATCCTTCCGGGTCCTCCGGCAAACTACCAAGCGACCTCCCAAGGTCCTTCGCCCTGAGCCACGGTCGCCTCACGACCACGGCTGCGACACGAGTTCGTCGATCTGCTCCGAAGAGAATCCCCGGGCGCCCCCCGGCTGGTCTAGGACCCGCTGCGCCGCTCGGGGGATGGGAACGGATTCTGCCAAGCCTCAACAACGGAAAGGACTCCGCCATGAACAACCGACCCCTCATCGGCATCAACATGGATCTCCGGGCTTCGGTCAAGAGCCGCACTCCTCACAGCCTCACGCCGACGGGCTACTACGACGCCCTGCTGACCGCCGGCGCCCTACCGATCATGATCCCGCCGTTCACGCGGGAGAGCGACATGCTGCCGATCCTGGACAGGCTCGACGGCGTGGTCCTCACCGGCGGCGACGACCTTGACCCTCGCAAAATGGGCCTGGCGCCGCATCCGTCCGTCAACGTCATGTGCGAGCGCCGGGAGCTGTCCGACCGGCTCCTCTGCAAGCTCATCCAGCAGGAGAAGGTTCCGACCCTGGGCATCGGCCTGGGGATGCAGGAATTGAACGTGGTGGCCGGCGGCGGCCTCTTCGTCCACCTGCCGGAAGACCTGCCGAAGTGCATCCCTCACTTCGACCCCCACGGCGGCGCCCACCGGCACACCGTGGTGATGCGGCCCAAGACCCGCCTGGCCGAGATCTACGGCCCCGGGGAGATCCGCGTCAGCAGCTACCACCACATGGGCGTCCGCAAGCTCGCCCAGCCGTTCCGGATCTCGGCCCTCGCCCCGGACGGCCTGATCGAGGCTTACGAAGGCAAGGACCCGAGCTGGTGGGTCGTCGGCGTCCAGTGGCACCCTGAGAACGAGGGTCACATCTCCCTCGACATGCAGCTCATCGAGGCCTTCGTTGAGGCTTCGGTCGGCTTCCGCAGCGCCCCGACGCTCTCCCGCGTCGGCTGATTCGTCGAGCCGATCGATCGCACAAATCCCACGGCCCCGCGCCTCGACTTCGAGGCGCGGGGCCGCCGTGTTTCGAACGCTCGGCCGCGGCACGCAGGTTGCATCCTCCATGAAGTTGGGAGGGTCGGGGCTTGGACGGCGTCGTCTTGCGTCCTAAGATCACACCATTCGCAGGGTGCGGTCGAGCCCGACCCCGTCCAGGATTCCCGGGCTCGTCGTCCCGAGCCCTCTTCCGACTCGGAGACGCTTCGGACATGACGCTTGTCGACCTCTTGCGCGATCCCGGACCTCCTGCGCGGCTCGCGACGGTGCTCATCGTCGGCCTCGCTTTCGCGGCCCTTTCGCCGACTCTCTCCGCGCAGTCCTCGTCGGGATCACCCGCGAACGGCGGAATCCACGCGCTGGGCCGATTGGAGCCGGCGACCGGGTTGATCACCGTCGGCTCGCGACCCGGTCAACGGATCGACGAGATCAAGGTCGCCGCCGGGGATCAGGTGGCAGCCGGCCAAGTGCTGGCGATCCTCGAGGGCCGCAAGCAGGCCGAGGCTCAACTCGCCCTGGCCGAACTCCAGAAGAAGAAGTCCGACTTCGAGAAGCAGTCCCACCGAGGCGACGCCTCCTTCCAGACGAGCCAGGCCCGCGACCAACTCGTCCTGGAGCGTGAAACGTTCGACCGTACGAACAGCCTGCGGCTCGAATCCGCAACCAAGGTAGCCGACCTCTTAAGAAAGACGCTCGACCAGGCCACGAAGCTCCACGACACGCTCGGCGGCATGATCCCCGACCGCGAGAAGATCGAGGCCGAGGGCCGCTTCGTCGAGCTCCAGGCGAAGACGCATCAGGCCGAGCTCGACAAGCAACTGTTGATCGTGGAGAAGGAGCAAACGCTCAAGAAGCGGTCCATCGAGGACGCCCGGCTCGCCTATGAGAACCCCGAGTTGGGAGACGATAACCCGGACTTTCAGATGGCGGATGCCCAACTGACGCTCGCGAAAGCCGCGCTGGCCGATACGCAGGTCGTCGCACCGCGGGCTGGCAAGGTTCTGGAGGTGATCGCCCACGCCGGCGAGGTCGGCACGGGGCAACTGATGTTGCTGGGGGACGTCTCGGCGATGGTTGCGGTCGCGGAGGTCTTCCAGTCGGACGTGCTGCGGGTGAAGGTCGGCGACCCGGCGACGGTGTCGATCCTCGGCCAGAGCTTTGCGGGGAAGGTTGAGGCGATCGGAACGGTCGTCGGCCGGAACCAGGCGATGAACATGGATCCTCGCGCCTTGAAGGACGTGCGCGTGGTGAAGGTCCGCGTGACGCTTGACGATCCGAAGACGGCGGCTCGGCTCGTCAGCATGGAAGCCGAGGTCGCCATCACCCCGAGCGGGGGCGGCTGACCGTGGCGGGCTCGTTCCTTGGGATGCGAAATCCGCCGCTGGCGTTTCGGAACGTCGTCCATGGCGGCAAGCGGTCGCTCGCGGCGATTTCGGGCGCGGCGTTCTCACTGGTGATGGTCTTGCTCCAGCTTGGCTTTCTCCAGGCCGTCAAGATCACGGCGACGAACAACTTCGAAGTGCTGGACTTCGACGTGCTTCTGACCTCGAAACGATTCGAGCAGTTCTATGGGCCGGGGTTCCTGCCGCTGGAACGTTTGCGGCAGGCTCGGAACGTGTCGGCCGTTGAGTCGGCGGCGCCGCTTTACGCGACGTTCGTCCTCTGGCGCTGTCCCCCGTTCCCGCTCGACCACCCGCCGGACGATACGGCCCCCAAGCCGGGCGCATTCGCCCGCTGGTTGGGCGGAGCGCGGACGCCGAGGGCCCTCCAGCGTCGGCAGCTTTACGCGATGGGCTTCGACCTCGATCAGATCCCGTTCAAGTCGCCGATCCGCGACTCGATCGAAGCGAATCGGGCCAAGCTGCGCATGGAAAATCGAGTCCTGCTCAACTCGCGTTCGCACCCCGACTTTGGTTGGGAGCTTCGCGACCGCTATCACGACTGGGAACTTGAGGACACCGCGGTTTCAGTCGTCGGCGGCTTCGACATGCTCAGAGGCTTCGCGGCGGATTCGGTCGTGCTTCTCAAAGCCGACGACTTCGTTCGAATCTGCGGCTACGACTCGCGCGAAACGACGAACTTCGGCCTGCTGAAGGTGAAGCCCGGGACCATCGACGAGGCCGTGGCGAGCCTTCGGCAGGCGCTTCCGGACGACGTGCTGGTCACCTCCCGCGACGATGCGCTGGCGCGCGAGGTGGACCACTGGGTGAACCAGACCTCGACCGGCAAGCTGTTCGCGATCGGAGTCCTGGTGGCGATGATCGTGGCGGCGGTGGTCGTCTATCAGGTCCTCTCGAACGACGTCCGCGAGCACATGCCCGAATATGCGACGTTGCGAGCGATGGGCTATTCAACGCTCCGACTGGCGGGAATTCTCATCTTCCAGGCGGTTCTCTACATGCTGATCTCGTTTGTGATCGCAGTCCTGATCAGCCTGATGGTCTACGCGGCGACCGAATCACTGGCCGGCATCCCCATGGTGCTGACCTATCGCAACCTGGGGCTCACCTTCGGGCTGGCGATGGCGGTCGGCCTGATCTCGGGCGCCCTCACGGTGAACCGACTCCGGCTCGCCGATCCGGCCGAACTCTTCTGACAACCGACCTGACGGACCCAGACGCATGCCAATCGGCGGTAAAGTCCCCCTCGCCTGGAAGAACCTGACCGAGCACAAGTTCCGGCTGCTCGCGTCGGTGGCGGGGGTCGCCTTCGCGACGACGCTGATGTTCATGGAGAACGGCTTCCGCAAGGCGATCCTCGACAGCATGGTCAACATCATCGAGCACATCGACGGCCAGGTGGTTCTGGTCAGCCGAACGCTCTATACGCTGTCAGTCCCGTTCTCGTTCCCGATGGAGCGAGTCGTCCAGGCCGGCGGCGTGGAGGGGGTTGAGTCCGTAAAGCCCTTTTACACAGTCACGCGTTCCTCGTTCTGGCGGAATCCGGCGACCGGCGTGGAGGAGCGCATCTGCGTGGTCGGCTACGCGCCTGAGGACGACCTGCTGGACCTCCCCGAGTTGAAGGAGACGCGCGAGCTTTGGAGCCGTCCCAACACGGCGATGGCCGACGAGCTTTCGCGTGAGCAGCAGTTTGGGATTTTCGAGAAAGGGCAAGCCTCTGAACTAGGAGGCAAGCGGTTCGAGATCGTCGGCACCTTCTCGCTGGGGATCAACGTCCAGACCAACGGCAATCTCGTCGTCAGCGATCGAAACATGATGACAGCTTTTCCAGAGCTGGACGGGCCGTCGCTCCTCGATCGCAAGGTTCAGGTCGGGGTCGTCCGGACGAAACCGGGGTACGACCCGATCCGTGTCCGCAACGCGCTAACGGCCGTGATGCCTCCCGACGTCCGGGTGCTGACCCTTGACCAGTTCATGGAACGCGAGCGCGACTTCTGGGACAAGGTCGCGCCCATCGGGACGGTATTCTACATCGGCGTGGTGATGGGTTTCATCGTCGGCTCGGTGATCTGCTACCAGGTGCTTTACTCGGACGTCAGCGACCGGCTCGCGGAGTTCGCTACGCTCAAGGCGATCGGCTACTCGAACTTCGACCTTTTCCGCGTCGTGCTGACGCAGGCCCTCTACCTGGCGCTCATGGGATATGCGGCGGGATTGGCGGTGAGCCACTTCCTCTTCCAGGGCGTCCATCGCATGACCGGGCTGCCGATGGACGTGCAGAGAAACGATCCGCTCGTGATTTTGTTGCTGACGGTTCTGATGTGTCTGGGGTCGGGGGCCTATGCGGCGCGTCGGCTGATCTCGGCCGACCCGGCGCAGCTCTTCGCTTGAGAATTGAAGCTGGAGGAGATTCAGCATGAGTTCGGCCACCCTGACGACGACTCTAACGAGAGCCGTAAACCTGCCGGCCGGAAGCGACGTCGTCATCCGCGCCGTGGGGGTCAACTACGCCTACGGCGCGGGCGAGACCCGAACCCAGGTGCTGTTCGACAACCACCTTGAAATCAGCCGCGGCGAGGTCGTTATCATGACCGGCCCGTCAGGGTCGGGGAAATCGACGCTGCTCACGCTGATCGGCGCCCTGCGGCGGATGCAGGAAGGCTACCTGGAAGTCCTCCACAAGAACCTCTCCAAGGCCGGCGAGGCGGCGCAGGTTGATCTGCGTAAGGACGTCGGGTTCATCTTCCAGCAGCACAATCTGTTCACGTCGCTCTCGGCGCTGGAAAACGTCCGGATGGCCACGGCGCTGAAGCCGGCTTCGATCGCCGCGATGAACAAGCGCAGCACCGACATGCTGACTCAGCTCGGCTTGGGCGAGCGGATCAACCATCTGCCGGCGGAGCTTTCCGGCGGCCAGAAGCAGCGGGTGGCGATCGCGCGTGCCCTCGTCAATGAGCCCAAGCTGATCCTGGCCGACGAGCCCACGGCGTCTCTCGACGCCCAGTCGAGCCAGGTCGTCCTCGACCTCCTGCGCGGCCTGGCCGACGGCCCGACCAGGACGACGGTTCTTCTGGTCACGCACGACCAGCGGGTCATCGACAAGGCCGACCGGATCGTCAACATGGTCGGCGGTCGGATCGTCACGAACTCGCTGACGAAGGTCGCCGTGCGGATCGTCCGGGCCCTGGCGGCCAGCCAGATCCTGGAGGGGCTCAGCGAGGCAACGCTCTCGCGAGTGGCGAACTACATGACCGTCGAAACCCGACGCGCCGGCGAGACGATCGTCAACCAGGGCGAAGAGTGCGACCGCTTCTACGTCATCGGCTCCGGCGTGGCGGACTCGTACAAGGACGGCCAGTTCGATGAGGAGAAATGCTACGGCGAGAGCTTCGGCATGATCTCCTCCTACTTCAAGACGACCGTCCCCGAGACCGTCAAGGCCCGCACCGACATGGAGCTTTACGTCCTGGACAAGGACGACTTTCTCCACGCCCTCGCCGACGACCAGTCCTTCGAAGCCCGCATCCGCAGCTTCCTTGCGGGCGCCGCTCCCGTCGTCAACGCCCCGACCTCACCCTGACTCCATCCGGAGGCCCGCCGATGCGCCGAACGATCCTGCCGCTTCTCGTACTCCTGGGCGTTTCCTCGGCCCAAGCCGCCGTCCCCGTGGGAGTCGCGAAGATCGACGTCACCCCCTCGCGCCCCGTGCTGCTGGCGGGGTACGGGCATCGCGTGGGCGAGTCGCTGGGGATCGACGTGGGGCTCTCGGCCCGGGCGCTGGCGATCGGGGAAGACCCGGTGGTGCTCGTGGCCGTCGAGAACTGCGGCATGCCGGCGGAATTCATCGCCGAGGTCCGTCGCCGCGTCACCGAGCGGGGCGGGTTCGACCCGTCGAAGCTGACGATCTCCTGCACCCACACGCACAATTCGCCGACCCTGGAAGGCTACGCCCCATTCATCTGGGAGGGCCGCGATACGCCCGAACAACGCGAGCACACGGCCGCCTACACGAAGGACCTGGCCGGGAAGATCGTCGACGTCGCCCTCGCGGCCGTCGCCGACCGCAAGCCGGCCGACCTTTCCTGGGGGCAGGGACGGGCGACGTTCGGCGGCAATCGTCGCGTCATGGTGAACGGCCAATGGAAGGGCTTCGGCTTCGCCGAGAAAGCGCCCGTCGATCACAGCCTTCCGGCGCTCTTCGCTCACCGGGACGGTAAGGTCGTCGCCGTCTGGGCGAACTACGCCTGCCACTGCACGAGCGCCGGCAGCGAGAACCGCGTCGGCGGCGACTGGGCGGGCTTCGCGGCGACGGAGATCGAACAGGCCAACCCCGGCGCGACGGCTCTCGTCACCATTGGCTGCGGCGCGGACGTTGGGCCTCAGCCGACGGGCAACCTGGACTTCTCCCGCCGCCACGGTAAAGCCCTGTCTGAGGCCGTCGGTCGAATCGCGTCGTCAACGCTCACGCCGCTGAAGAGTGCCCCGGAACTGATCGTCAAGGAGATCGACCTGCCGCTGGCGACTCTCCCCACGCGCGAGCACTGGGAGAAGGAAGCGAAGCGGACCGATTTCCAGGGACGACACGCCCAGCGGATGATCCGCCAACTCGAAAGCGGCGGCAAACTGCCGACGGTCGTGCCTTACCCCGTCACCGTCTGGCGGTTCGGCGACGACCTGGCCATCGTCTTCCTCCCGGGAGAGGTCACGGTGGACTACGCCGTCCGCCTGAAGAACGAGATGGATTGGACACGCCTCTGGATCAACGGCTGGTCGAACGGCGTCCCCGGCTACATCCCCTCGCGTCGGATCCTCGCCGAAGGCGGCTACGAGGCCGACTTCTCCCAGATCTACTATGCGTGGCCCACGAAGTACGACCCGGCCGTCGAGGATCTCATCGTGTCGACCGTCGAGGGCCTCATCGGCGAGCCCTTCCGACGCAAGGCCGACACCCCCACCCCCGATTTCCTGAGCGTCCCCGAGGCGTTGATCCCGTCGATGAAAAAGTGACTCGGTGAGCCGCTGATCGACTCATTTCGAGCGTCAAACTCGATGGAGCGGGTGGTCCTGGCGGGCCACCCCTCCCTCTCGGTCATCCCTGAAGCCTCGCGGGCGACACCGACGGGCTTCGCATGCCGCCGGTCGAGAATCGTCGATCAAGAGCGTCCTGTAAATCGAGGACGGCTTCGCGGCGGCGTGTGATCGCCCCCAATCGGAGCCAAGCTCCTCAATCGGCGAACTCCCTGGCCAGGAAGGCGGCGGCGCGGTCCCAGGCGTCGGCGGCGGCCTGGAAGTCGGCGGGCATGGCGTGGACGGTGGCTGGGGTTTCGACCCGAGCGGGGCGGGCGGCGGTTTTCAGGAGTGGGATCTGGGCGCTCGGGCCATCGGCCAGGCGGTTCTCGACCCCCGGCGAAACGATCGCGTCGGCCAGCTTCCTGGCGGCCTCGGGGTGGGGGGCGTTCTTGATCAGGCAAAGCGTGTTGGGGATAAACAGGGTCCCCATCTGGTCGGGGTTCCGGTCGGGGTAGATGATCGCCACCGGCGCGCCGGCCTCGAACTCGCCCATGGCGTCGTCGGTGTCGGTCATGCCGAAGGCGATCTGGCCGGATGAGACAGCCTGGGCCACCTGTTTGTTCCCCGAGAGGACCTGTACGCCGTTCGCCTTCAGACGCTGAAAGTAGTCCTTGGCCTTGTCGTCGCCCCACGAGGCGAAGAGGCAAGCGGCGTGGGTGGCCGTTGTGCCGAAGAGCGGCTTGGCGATACCGATCTTCCCCTTCCAACGTGGGTCCAGGAGATCCTGAATCCCCTTCGGCCTCTCAGCCTCCGGGACGAGGTTCTTGTTGACGATCAGAATTCGAGCCCGCGCCGCGAAGCCGTACCAGGTGCCGTCGGAGTCGACGAAGGTCGGCGGCAACTCCCCCGCGGCGCTGGGGTGAAACGGCTGCAACAGCCCCTTGCGCTTGAGCCGGATCGTATTGAGGATCTCGTTGTTCCAGAAAAGGTCGCAGCGAGTGTTGACCGACTCCGCCATGATCGTGTTCACCAGGCCGACCGTCTTGGTGCTCTCGACGTCGTACTTGGGCCGAAGCGTCAGGCCCGCGCGTTTAGCCAGGTCCCTCAAGACGGGGTCTGAGAACTCGCGGTCGAGAGACGCATAAACGACGACGGTCCCATCCTCGGCCTTCGCGGTCGGCGCGGCGGATGCGCCCAGCAGCAGCGCAAGGCCGAGGAGGCCCGTGGTGGTCGTCATTCGGATCATGGCGTTTCTCCTCATCGCGGCCGGTCTCTGACAGAAGTCATCGAGAGTAGGGCCGTGACGACGGCGAGTCAAGCGTTGGGGGGAGTGGGTCGTTGCCCCGGCCTTTCCGGCGCGCTAGAGTCGGCGCTGTGCGAGAACGGTCCGAGACGAAAGCGTCTCTCCCACCCCAAGGACCCCGCCATGAAGAATCCGTCCGACGAACGAGGCGGCTCCAGCCGCCGAGGCTTTCTCAACACAGCCGCGAGCCTGGGCGCCGCCGCGGCCTTCCCGACGGTCATCCCCGGTTCCGCGCTGGGCAAGGGGGGCGTCGTCGCCCCCAGCGAGCGGATCAACCTGGGCGTGATCGGCTACGGCCCACGCTGCAAGTACGACATGGGGCCGATGCTGGCCCAGCCCGACGTTCGCTGCGTCGCCATGTGCGACGTTCAGACCCAGCGCCGCGAGGAGGGTAAGGAACGCGTCGACAAGCACTACGGCGACCAGAAGTGCGACGCGATCGTCGACTTTCGTGAGCTGCTGGACCGCAAAGACGTCGACGCCGTCCTGATCGCCACGGGCGACCGCTGGCACGGACACGCCTCGATCCTGGCCGCGAGGGCCGGCAAGGACGTGTACAGCGAAAAGCCCTGCGCCATGACGATCGACCTGGCGATCAAGCTGGCCGACACGTTCAAGGAGACCGGCCGCGTCTTCCAGGCCGGCACCCAGCGGCGCAGCGTTCCCAACTTTGAGTACGCCGTGAACCTGGCCCAGTCCGGGAAGCTAGGCAAGCTCAAGACGCTGTTCGCCTCGGTCTACACGCCGGCGCTGGTGACCCAGTGGCTCCCCTCCCAACCGACGCCCAAGAAGGACGTCATCGACTGGGACCTCTGGCTCGGCCCCGCGCCCTGGCGGACGTTCAACGAGGCCTACGCCGCAGGCCGCTGGCGCGACCACTTCGACCTCGACGCCGGCGTCCGGCTGCTGGACTGGGGCGTCCACACCGTCGATCTCTGCCAGTGGGCCAACGGCGCCGATGAGACGACCCCGATCTTGTTCGAGCCGGCCGAGACCCGCATCACCGCCAAGTACGCCAACGGCGTCGAACTGGTCCTCGACTTCCTCAAGACGCCGTTCGGCGAGCGCACGGGCTGGATCACCGCCCTGGGGACTTGCCCCGTCCGGTACGTCGGCACCGACGGCTGGGTCGAAACGGGCGACAACGGCGGCCTGGAACTCCAGCCCGAGCCGCTCAAGGCCGGCCTGAAAGACCTGCCGACGGTCGCCCACAACAGCGGCCTGGACGTGGGCGCCCACGCACGCAACTGGCTGGATTGCATCAAGACCCGTGGCAAGCCGGCCGCCAACGTGGAGGTCATGCGGAACTCCCACATCGCCTGCCACGCCGCCGCACTCTCCTGGCTGCTGGGCCGCAAGCTGGAGTTCGACCCGACCAAGTTCGCCTTCGTCAACGACGACGAGGCCAACAGCCTGCGCTCCCGGCCGGTCCGGGAACAGTGGAGAATATGATTCGCTGAACGCTCGGCGGGTCGATTCGGAATCCCCGATCGGCCCGTCGATCGACCTTGCCTCCATCCGGGATTCGGATATCTTGCTCGGCGCGAGATTCCGCGAACCCCTCGTTTCGAACCGATGGTGCGGACGAGGACCAGGCCGGCTCTGGCATATCTGTAGTGAAGAGGCCGGCCTGGGAGCGATCAGAGAGGGACGCGACGCGTCGCGATCGGCTCCTGCGGGTCGATCGAACGCGGCTTCCGGTCGCTTGCGCGCCGGAGCCGCGGCTCTCCAAGGATGGAGACGAAGCATGAAGAGACTGACCCTCGCCGCGGCCCTGGCCGGACTCGCTTTCGCCGGCTGCGCGCAATCCCGATCCGCCAAGCTGCCGGACGAGCCGGACGCGCAGCCCGTCGGGCTGGTGCCGGTGCCGTCGATCCACGAGACGATCAACCGTGGCTCGAACCCCGCGGTCGCCCGAACAACCCTCCCCGACCCGTCGAACCCCAACTGGTCGGGCGCGCCGTTGGTTTCGCCCCGAGCGGCGACGGGCCTTGCGCCAAGCGTGGCCTCGTCCGACGGCCGGACCGGCCCCATGCCGACCCGGGACGCCTCCGCCGTGGCAACCCGCTTGAGCGAGCCGCCTCGCGAGCTGCCCAACGCGCCGACCGCCGCCGAACCGGCCGATGCCGGGCCGAGTCTCCCCCCGATCATCGAGGCCGCCCCCGCCGCCGAGCCCGCGCCGGCCGAACCGCCCCCCGAGATGACCCTATCCCCGGCGGCCGAGGCGACCCCAGCCCCTGAGCCCGTCGGCGATCCGCTCCTGGGCCCGAATCCCCAGTTGATGCCGGATATGAAGCCCGCGCCCGCGGCCTCACCGGTTGGCGAGCCCTTGCAACCGTCGGCCTCCACCCTGGAACCCGCCCCGGAGCCGGACCCGGAACCGGCCCCCGCCCCGGGCAGCGGCAGTCCCTCCGCCTCGTTGAGTCCCGCTCCGCGCGGAGATTCTGCCGTTCAACAGGTCTCCACGGCGTCGGCCCCGGTTGTGGCCGACGTCGTCGACACGAACTGGAAGCAGGCCACTCGCGCCGCCGCCCGCGTCGGCGACGAGGTCATCACCCTTGGCGAGCTGGTCACGGCGGTCAAGGACACGGTCCGCAAGCAGGGAGGCGACGTCGGCCGGCTCTCCAGGCAGGAGAAGAACCTCGTCGCCCAGCACATCCTCAACGCCCTCATCGAGCGGTCGCTGATGGTCCAGGAAGCCAAGCACCAGTTGAAAACCAAGGACAAGCAATTGGTGAAGATCCAGGAAGCCGCGGACACCGTCTGGCGAGAGACCGAACTCCCCCCTTTGCTCCGCCAGTACAGCGTCGAGAACGAGCAGCAGCTCGCCCACAAGCTTGAAGAAGAGCGCCGCTCGCTGGGCGCGATGAGACAGAACTTCCGCCAGGAGTTCCTCGCCTACGCCTTCATGGAGCAGAAGCTCGGCAAGGTTGAGGTCGCCCTCCCCGAGATGCTCAAGTACTACGAGGCCCACCGCGACGACAAGGCAAACCAGCGGCCCCCGGCCATCGTCTGGCGCGAGATCCTGATCGACAAGCGCCGGCACGCCTCGCCTGAAGAAGCCCGCCGCAAGGCCGACGTCCTGCTCGATCGCCTCCGCCGAGGCGAGGACTTCGCCGCTCTCGCCGCCGCCGAGAGCGAGGCGCCGGCCAAATTCAAGGCCAACGGCGGCCTCATGGAGACAGCGCCCGGCAGCTACATCGTCGCCGCAGTCAATCAAGCCATCGAGACCCTCCCCCTGAACGCCGTCGGCGACGTCGTCGAAGGCCCCGAGAGCCTCCACATCCTCCGCGTCCAGGAACGTCGCGCCGGCGGGCCCGCCACCTTCGCTGAGCTGCAAGACTCGATCCGAGCCGCCCTCCGCGCTGAGAAGGGGGAAGGCCGACGTAAAGTCCTCGTCGAGGGCCTCCGCAAGAAGACCCTGATCACGACGATCTTTGACGGGACCGAGAGCGACCCGAACCTGGTCCGCCGCTGATCCGGCCGACCGCCCCTCCCGCGGTCGCCGTTGCCCCGAAAGCCCTCCAAGGGTATTCTGACCCCGCCCGGCCTCTTCCTGCGAAAGGCCGCCCTCAGAACGGGAGTCGACCCGATGGAGCCCCCCCGACGCTTCCACTACCGGCCGATCTGCTCGGCCGTCGGCTGCACCGAGACGGCCGTCTACAAGGTCGGCGCTCCCTGGAGCGACGGGACCCGCCGCGAGTTGAAGAACTACGGCCTCGCCTGCCCCGCCCACTGCGACCCCCAGCTCGAACGCGCCCGCATCAACCGCAACGGCCTGAAGCTGGAGCCCGGCGAAACCATGGGCGACGTCCGCCTCTTCCTCCTCGACCCCGACCGCCGTGATACCGACTTGCAGAGCGTCGGCGAGGACGCCGCCACCGCTTGAAACCCGCCCCCGGGACGGAATCCGGAGCCGATCCAGGATGATCGCCAGACCCATTCGAACGGCCCTCATACCGGCCGCGTGCCTTCTCCTTGCGACGACCGCCGTCGCTCAGCGCCAGCCTCAGTCTCAGCCGTCGCTGGGCCCGGTCCGCCTGCCGAAAGAGTGGCAGGACCGCTTCTGGGGCACGCCCCAAGCCCAGGCGATGCTGAAGCTCTCGCCCAAGGAGTTGACGGACCTCGTCCCCGTCCAGGCTGGGTTCAGGTTCTGTCCCTGCCCTTCCTGCGACGCCGGCGAACGCACCGACCCACTGGCCTGGTCGATTGAGAAACCGAAGGTCGTCCGCTGTCGCAAGTGCCAGGGCGAGTTCCCGAACCCCTCGTTCCCCGCCCCCAGCCCCAGCGACAAGAAGGTCCCCGTCGAGAAGGTCGAAGTCTCCCCCGGCGTCTGGCACTCGTACCCCTATCACGACGTCGACGACGACAAGGCCGACTACTTCGACGAGCGCGCCTACCTGGAAGCCAAGCGCGACTACGAGGCACGCGCCTTCCTCGCCAAGGCCGCCCTCTACTGCGCCGTGCGTTGGGACGACCAGGCTCCTCAGGCGCGTGATCCGAAGCTCGCCGCGACCGCCGCCGCCCTCATCCTGCGGTTCGCCCAGGTCTACCCGGCCTATGCCATGCACAACGACCGTCCCGGCGTCTCCAAGCTGCTCCTGCCGGCGAAGGTGCCTCCCCCGTATCGCCACAGCTACCAGACCGGCAAATGGGACTGGAACGGCAGTCTCGAAACACCCATGAACCTCCTCCTGGCGTACAGCCTGATTCGCGACGGCGCCGATTGGACCGAGGCCGGCAAGCTCCTCGACTGCCCCAACCCGAAGCGGACGATCGAGGAAGATCTGTTCCTGGCCTCGGCCGAACTGTCGGCCCGTCATCCCGACGACTGCACCGAGGACTCGCTGGCCGTTTATCGAGGGATGCTCAGCGTCGGCCGCCTGCTGGGGCGGAAGGACCTTGTGATCGAGGCTCGTTCACGGCTCGCCGAGTTCGCCCGCAGGGGCTTCTACTACGACGGCTTCTGGAGAGGCGCCGACGTCCTCAGCCACCGTCGAGTGCTGGGGATGCTCGAAGGCTGGATCGACGGCCTCCTCGCCGAACCCAACGGCCGCCCCGTGGTCGCGATCGACGTTCCCATGCTTGACCTGGCGCGCTCGGCCGCCGCGGCCGTCGCCTCTCGTCCGCCCGATCCCGAGATCCTCCAGGCGTCCTGGCCTGTGGAGACGAGCCTGGAAACCGAGCACAGGCCGATGCTCCTCGGCGGCGCGGGGCTGGCTCTGCTTTCGGTCGGCGGACCAGGGAAGTCGCTCGACGTGGAAATCCGAGGCCGCGACTCGCTCGTCGACCGCCGCTGCCAACGACTGGCGTTCCGTCTGTCGCTTGACGGCGTCCCGCTCCTCGACGACCTCGACGAACACCCCGCCACCGCCGACGGTTGGGACCTCGCCACGGCCAGCCACAATACGGTCGTCGTCAATGGCCTCAACCAACGCGAAACTCCTCAGGCCGCGCGCACGCCCGCGCCTTCGAGCGACTTCCTCTACTTCGCGGCCGAGCCGGACTTCCAGGTCGCCACCGTGTCTGACCGCCACGCTTATCCGATCTCAACCCGGCGCTACCGGCAGACGTTCCTGGTCAGTCGATGGGGCCGCCGTCGCTACGCCCTGTCGATCTTCGAGGTCGACGGCGGCGTCCAGCACGACCAGATCTTCCACACGGCCTACGGCCGCAAGGAGCACTGGCGGCCCAACATGGCGGCTACCCCGTTCGCCGGAAGTCTACTCCCCCCCTCGATTGAGTTCCTTCCCTCGGCGAGACCCGACGAGGGGCGTTGGTTCGTCCAGGCCTACGGCGAGTTCCGCCCCCGGCTTCGCGCCGAGGCGTCCGGGCCCTGTCGGGTCGATCTGGATCGCGGCGACGGCTCACCCCCAGCCCTTCGGCTCCACCTCCTGGGCGATTCCCCCGCCGGCGTCATCACGGCCGAATCCCCCGACGGCCCCCCCACGCCGCACGCGCCGGCGCCCTCCGGCGCGACGCGTTCCGACCTGATCGTCCGCCGCCGAGCCGAGGCGGGGGCGCAACTGACCTCGACCTTCGTTTCCTTGTTCGAACCCTCCGAGCCGGGGCTTGCCCCGCTCGACCGCGTCGGCCGAGTCGATTCGGTCGCGGACGCCGTCGTGGTGCTGGTCGAGTCGCCGGAGGGAACCGAGCATTTCATCTTCAACCGAAAGCCGGGGACGAGGGTTCAGGTTCAGCTTGCCAGCGGACGGTACGTGACGACGGACGGCCTGGCGGTACGAGTCCGAGACGATGAGATCGTCCTGTCCGGCGGGACCTACGCGGAGGCCAACGGAACGCTGGCTTCCCAGCCGAGCGTTCGGGGAACCATCACGGCGGCCGAACGTGCCCCGAGCGACCACGGCCGCGGCTGGTTCCTGACTCCCGACAAGCTCCCCGAGGGCCTGGCCGTCGCCGGCCGCTCCCTGTTCGTCGAGCACGGCGACGGCTCAGTGAAGGCCTGGACGCTCGATTCGGTCGAGCCGACCGCCGCCGGGACGCGGTTGTGGGTCCGCGAGGAACCGGGCTTCACGATCGATCCGGCGACCGACGAGGCGGCCTATTACCAGTTCCCGCTGAACAAGGCCCCGGGTCCTCACCGCTTCCGGCTGGCCCAGACGACCCGGGTTCGGCCGACGGCCCGCAAGGTCGCGGCATCCCCCGCGATCAATCGACCTCGGGCCTCCTCGAATTGACCTTGGATCGACCGCCGGCCTACGATGGATGGGCCCGCTCCGCCTTCGCCGGATCGGAGTCTGTCGCAGTCCCGCCTCGGCCCGGCCCGAGTGCGATTCGGAGAGGATCTTGCACGATGACGCAGATTGAAATGGCCCGCCAGGGTGTGATCTCCCCGGAGATGGAGCACGTCGCCCGCCGGGAGAAGCTCAGCCCCGAATTGATCCGCTCCGAAGTCGCCCGGGGCCGGATGATCATCCCCGCCAACAAGGTCCACCTCAAGCTGGGCCTGGAGCCGATGGCGATCGGCGTGAAGGCGACCTGCAAGATCAACGCGAACATCGGCAACTCGGCCGTCACGTCCAACGTCGACAACGAGCTGGCCAAGCTCAAGCTGGCCGTCGACCTCGGCGCCGACACGGTGATGGACCTCTCCACGGGCGGCAAGATCGACGCGATCCGCCAGGCGATCATCGCCGCCAGCCCGGTGCCCATAGGCACTGTGCCGATGTACCAGGCCATCCAGCAGGTGAAGAAGGTCGAAGACCTCACCGAGGAAGACCTGCTGGCGAACATCGAGCACCAGGCCGCGCAGGGGGTCGATTACATGACCCTCCACATCGGCATCCTCCGCGATTACATCCCGCTGACGGCCCATCGCCTCACCGGGATCGTTTCGCGAGGCGGGGCGCTGATGGCCCAGTGGATGATCGCCCACAACAAGGAGAACCCGCTCTACACGCGGTTCGACGACATCTGCGACATCATGCGGCAGTACGACGTTAGCTTCAGCCTCGGCGACAGCCTCCGCCCCGGCTGCATCGCCGATGCCTCCGACGCCGCCCAGTTCGCCGAGTTGAAGACGCTGGGCGACCTCACCCGTCGGGCCTGGGCTCGCGGCTGCCAGGTCATGGTCGAGGGTCCCGGGCACGTCCCGATGGATCAGATCGCCATGAACATGGAGAAGCAGGCCGTCGAGTGCGACGAGGCCCCGTTCTACGTCCTCGGCCCGCTGGTGACTGACATCGCACCGGGATACGACCACATCACCTCGGCCATCGGCGCGGCGCTCGCCGGCTGGCACGGGGCCAGCATGCTCTGCTACGTCACGCCCAAGGAGCACCTGGGGCTGCCCGAGGTCGAGGACGTCCGCCAGGGAGTGGTCGCCTACAAGATCGCCGCCCACGCCGCCGACCTGGCCCGGCACCGCCCCGGCGCCCGCGACCGCGACGACGCCCTCTCCCGCGCCCGGTACAACTTCGACTGGGAGGAGCAGTTCCGCCTCTCGCTCGATCCGGAAACCGCTCGCCGGATGCACGACGAGACCCTGCCGCAGGATGCCTTCAAGACGGCCGCGTTCTGCAGCATGTGCGGGCCCAAGTTCTGCTCGATGCGGATCTCCGAGGACATCCGCAAGCACGCCGCCGCCACGGCGTCGCTGGTGCAGCTCGAACCCGTCGCCGCGGGTTCTTGATCCGACCTTCCGGGTCTCGTAGAACGGGCGAAACGAATGCAGGCGTCGGCGCGCGGGGAGAACCCCGCGCCGACGCCCTGTCTTGCGCCCCTCGAACGGCCCCGGGCCGGAAGGCATTCCATGAGTCGCCTCCGCGGGTTCCTCCCCCTCGCGACGTTGGCCGCACTGAGCTTCGCCACCGCCAGGGCCGAGGAGCCGAAGCACCGCTTTCCGACCGGGGTCAGCCCGGACGGCCGTTACCTGACGGGTAAGGACGGCGAGCCCTTCTTCTACCTGGGGGACACGGCCTGGGAACTCTTTCACCGCAGCACTCGCGAGGAGGCTGATCGCTACCTCGCCGACCGCGCCCGCAAGGAGTTCACCGTCGTCCAGGTCGTTGCGCTGGCCGAATTCGACGGACATTCCGTCCCGAACGCCTACGGCCACCTGCCGCTCGTCGACCTCGACCCAACGCGGCCCGACGTGAAGGACGGCCCGGCGAACGACTACTGGGATCACGTCGACTTCGTGGTCGACCGCGCCAACGCTCTTGGGCTGACCATCGGCCTCTTGCCCACATGGGGCCGTTACTGGCACGACCCGATCAAGGACGGCAAGCCCCTGTTCAACGCGGCCAACGCCGAGACTTACGGCCAATGGATCGGCCGCCGCTATGGCGGCAAGGGAGTGATCTGGATCCTGGGCGGCGACCGGAAGGTTGAGAACGACGAGCAGCGAGCCGTGATCGAGGCGATGGCCCGTGGACTTCGCGCCGGCGAAGGCGGGCATCCTCTGATCACCTTCCACCCTCGCGGCGGCGGCGGATCGTCGGAGTATTTCCACAAGGCCGACTGGCTATCGTTCAACATGCGTCAGAACGGTCACAACACCGATTTCACGGGCTCGTATGAGAACACCCGCAAGGACTACGACCTCCAGCCCGCCAAGCCGGTGATCGACGGAGAGCCCATCTATGAGGCTCACCCGATCTCGTTCAACGCCGCTCGCAACGGCCACTCGATCGCCGCCGACGTGCGCCGGCCGCTCTACTGGGATCTGTTCACCGGGGCCTGCGGCCATACCTATGGCCACCACTCCATCTGGCAGATGTGGCAACCCGACCGCAAGCCGATCAACAACCCGCTCGTCCCGTGGACCGAGGCCCTCGACGCCCCCGGCGCAGCTCAAATGAAGTATGGTCGTCGGCTGATCGAATCCCGGCCGATCACCAGCCGGATCCCCGATGACTCGCTGATCGTCGTCGACCGCGTGCCGACGTCCGTCCCAGGCGCGGGCCGCTACCGATTCGTCGCCACCCGCGACCGCGAAGGGACCTTCGCCATGATCTACGCCCCCATCGGCCGGGCGTTCTCCGTAAACCTGAAGGCGATCAAAGGGCCTCGAATCCACGTGTGGTGGTTCGATCCCCGGTCGGGCCTGGTCGTGGACGACGGGGAGATCGCCAACACCGGCGAATCTCGGTTCGAGCCGATGCCCTGGGGCGAGGCATTGGATTCAGTGTTAGTTCTGGACGACGCTTCGAAGAACTACCCGCCGCCGGGGCAACCGCTCTCAAAGGACTGAGATACACACAAAACATATGCGAAAATGTTCCGCAACCACTCTTGAAGGGCCATGAACCTGAGTCGAGTCGGTCCGCGCTCGATCCCATGGAGGGGTTCCCGAACAGAGCAACTGAAGGCCGAGCGAGGCCTCTTCAAGCCAGGGGCTGCTCCTTTCGGACTGGATATGCAGCCTTCCCAGAGGGACGGCCTGCGATCGCTCGTGGTGCCGACACGTGCTCAGGGATCTCCGATTCCCTCAGGCGTTCTCAGGGTCGTCTGAGGTATGTGCGATCCTCCGGAACGAAGAGGCGTCCATCCGGCGACTCTTGGAGCGAGGTAATCATGTCGGACCGGGTACTTCCTTTGGACGTGGAATGGTTCAAGGAACGATTCGGCGTTGAATCGCTTGCTTTTGCCGGCCCTCTTCGTGCTCCTGGAGGGGCGGGAGCTGGAGACGCGGTCGATGCTGGAACTTCCAGTTTCTTGATCAGGGCGTCCAACTTCTCTTCAAGGCGGTCCAGTCGTTGTTCAACGGCCCCGGTGTGGGAATCGATCATGAGGAAACCGTCTCTCACGCAATAGCCGAGCTTCGCAATCGCCAGGCTCTCGCGCAGCGATGCAGACAGCGGCTGATTCTTGCCGTGGAAGGAGACGCGCGAGGTCATCGTGAGGTCGGCAATGAACAGCCCCAGCGGATTGACGTAGATCGGGATGCCGGGGGCGTCCTCGATGCTGGAGACCTCCTTGATCCTCTTGAGGAGCGTTTCGAGTTCGATGCCGTCGGTATCCAGATCGAACGGCCTGGCCAGGAAGGCGCGAATTCGCTCATCTCTCGTTTCGGGCCCTTCCTTCGTCGGCATCTTCGGTTGCGGTGGAGCGTCGACCGAGACCATCGGTTTGGCCTCCGAGGGAGTAGGCTTCGGCGCGGCTTCTTGAGCAGGCTCCTGGTACGTCTCCGCCTGTCGGGCGAGCACGGCGGCCGAGCCGATGACGCCGAGCGTCGCCAGCGACGAGAAAACCACGGGCTTCAAAGAAGACAGGGTCATGGCGAATATCGCTCCTTTCGCGAGGTGTGAGGCGGAGATCGTGGACGTCGCTCCGGCGGCCAGCGACTGGGCGGCGTTCAGCAGGGCGAGGGGCAGCGGGACCGGGGTGAGGGAGTCGGGCGAGTCGATGACCCCCTGAGCCTTCAATCGCTCCTCGAGTCGCTTGCGCGCCCGATGCAGCCGGCCGCGGAGTGTCGGCTCCGGAACACCCAGCGCCCGGGCGGCCCGCTCATAGGTCAGGCCCTCCAGTCGGCAGAGAACAAGCGGCGCACGCTCGCGTTCGGGGAGTCGATCGATCTCGGCGTGGATCAGGGCGGAAGCGTCGGGCGTCGACCGACTGCCACGGACTGCGTCTTCGAGAGTGGTTGGATCGACGAGCCTCAGCCGGCCGGCTCGCGAACGAGAGCGACGTCGCGCCGCCTTCGCCACCCGGAGGGCGACGCCGTACAGCCAGGGGCCGAGCGAATCCCCCTTGCGGATTGAGCTCGCCCGCTGGATCAGCACGAGAAAGACCGCCTGAAAGGCGTCGTCCGCCTCGGCCGGATCGGCGACGAGGCTCCGGCAGACCGAGAGCACCATCGGCCCGTGACGTTCGACGAGGAGTCGGAAAGCCTCCTCGGCGCCGGTTCGCCTGCCCCGGTAGACGTCCAGCAGCCGGGCGTCCGTTTCCTCGCCGACCACGCCCAGCGTGAGCAAGGTTTGCAATGGGCCTGCGGGAGAACGTCGGGCGGGCTTTTGCATGATGTGTTTCATCCTGTCGAAACGACGACGACCCTCTCGTCTCTCACGGACGACCAGACACCTATTCGGCGGCGACGATCAAGACGTCTTCCCCCCTGGAGGGGGAAGGCTGTTATGGTCGCTGCTCCTGAAAAAGCGTCGGTTCGTCAGCGTCTCCAAGGAGGGGAGAGCAGTCGACGTCAGCGGCTTCGATCGAGAGAAAGCTTCACACTCTCGTTCACCTTCATAGTGCCCGTGAAGCCGGGATCCTCACACGGTTCGCCGCTGAACCTGAGGAATTCGTTTCGGCCGCCGCTCCAGGGCCGTTACAGTCGTACGAGAGGAGGGATGGCCCGCGTCGGCGTCCGGCGCAGCGTCCAACAAGCCTCAACAAGGGAGTCGGCCATGCGATCGGTGACGATGTTCGCGGCGCTTTGCGGGGGGCTGGTGCTGGTCGGGGCGGCCCGGGGCGAGGAAGCGAAGCCGGCGAAGAAGTCGATCTACGACGCGACGGCCGACGCTCGCGCGCAGGTCGAAAAGGCCGCGGCGCAGGCGAAGAAGGACGGCACGCGGGTCCTCCTGATGTTCGGCGGCGACTGGTGCGGCTGGTGCCATAAGCTCCACACCCTCTTCCGCGAGGACAAGGAGATCGCGACTATCCTCTCCAACGAATATGAGCTGGTGATGATCGACACGAAGGCGCCCAACGCGGAGACCTACCTGTCGGAGGCCTCCAAGGGCCTCGATGGCGTCGGCTATCCGTTCCTCGCCGTCTACGACGCCGACGGCAAACTCTTGAAGGGCCAGAAGACCGATCCCCTGGAAGAAGGCGACCACCACGACCCAGCCAAGGTCAAGGCGTTCCTCGAAGAGTGGAAGGTCGCCGCCAAGGACGCCGACGCAGTCGTGAGCGAGGCCCTCGCGAAGGCCTCGTCGGAGGGCAAACGCGTCTTCCTCCGCTTCGGCGCGCCGTGGTGCGGCTGGTGCCACAAGCTGGACGACTACCTTGCGCGGCCGGAAGTCGCCAAGGCCTTCGCCGACGATTTCGTGCTCGTCAAGGTCGACGTCGACCGCATGACCCGCGGCCAGGACGTGATGAAGAAGTATCGCCCCGAGGCGACCAGCGGCATCCCCTGGTTCGTCGTGCTCGACGGTCAGGGCAAGGCCCACGGCACGGCCGACGCCTCGTTCGGCAACATCGGCTATCCCTTCGAGCCCAAGGAGATCGACGCCTTCGTCAAGCTGATGGAATCACAGGGGACGCTTGACCGAGGCCAACTCGAAACGCTCCGCAAGAACCTGGAATCAGCCGCCGACGAGATCCGGTCCCAACAGGCGAAACGGAAGGCAGCGGGCTGAGCGCCGAGTGTTTGAAGCCACGGCTGATCCGAACGACGGCCCTCCCCCCTCGCGACACAGGCATGGCCACAACTTCTTAACGGGAGAAGAGAGGGCGGCTGCTCGCCAACGTCCGTGCCGACCAGGCCGGCACCGCCCTAAACTCTTCCCTCGCGTGAGCAGTCAACTCAAATCGTTGCGGCCATGCCCATGTCCGCCGAGAGGGGGGAATTCACGGCGCATTCGGCTTCAAGTAATCGCCCTTGAGGTATCGAATGATCATCGAAACATCACTGTCCGGCATCTCATCGACGGGCGATGCGGGCATCCGCTGCTTGTCTTCCAGGTAGCCGTACAGAGCGGCGTCGCCGGGCTTGCGGATCATCCGCTTCATCCACTGGGGAGAGCCCCAGGCGAAGAGGTCGGGGGCGTCCTGGACGCCACCTTCGGTATAGCCGTCGATGAGATGGCACTTGCCGCAATCCTTCTGGAACAGTTCATTCCCCGGATGGTCGGCGACGCCCGGCGTATTCAGCCAGTCGTCGACCGTCTGGCCCTCGGGGATCTTGGCGAAGCTCGCGACGAACTGAGCCACCTGATCGAGCTGCTTGGCGTCGAGCTTGGAACTCTTCTTCCAACTCGTCATGCCGTCGCACTCGGGGGTCTTGCCGAAGTAGGTCGGCGAGTCAGGCTTCTCCAGCAGGCCGCGGATCCAGGCAAGCGAGCCGAAGTCCTTCAGGTCGGGCGCCGACTGCTGGTCGGTCCCCTGCTCGCCCAGGCGGTGACAGCCGAGGCACTTCTTCTCCAGCAGGGCTGAGCCGCGCGTGAGCGGGTCCAGCCTCATCAGGTAACCCGCCCCCTCCGGCGGGATGCCGAAGTCGGGGTGGGAGGCCAGGAAAAGTGCCCGTTCGTTGGCCTTGTCGGCCTTCTCGCGGGCGAGGTGGAACGCCGGATTCTGGGCGTCCTCGCGGAACGAGGAGAGCGTCAGGTAGCCCGCGCCGCCGGCGATGGTGAAGGCCATCGCGCAAACGAAGAAGTGCAAGATCTTCGACGGAATCACCTTGTCCAGCAGCGGCAGCAACGCCAGCGTCGTCATCAACGCGCCGGGGACCGCAATCGAGCCGACCCACTCCAGACGGCCCGGGAAGGCCTTCAACATCTGGAAAAGAAACCGGAAATACCACTCCGGACGCGCGGGGTAGTCCGCGCTCGACGGGTCGGCCGGGGCGTCGAGCGGCGCTCCGCCTTCCCAGAAGACCAGGCCGAGCATCACGCCCAGGACCGCCGTGACGGCCAGCGCATTACGGAAGGTCTGGTCGGGGAAGTAGGTGGAGGGCACGGCCTTCGGCTTCTCAGCGGCGTCGGCGGGGGGCTTGAGGCCGTGACGATACCGGAGCGCCAGGTGGGCCCCGAGCGTCAGGGCCAGCAGCACGGGCAGGATGCCGACGTGCAGGCCGTAAAACCGCGTGACGGTCTGGTTGCCGTACTCATTGCCGCCGACGACCACGGTCTTGATGTACGGTCCGATCACCGGCGCTCCGCCGGCGATGTTGGTGGAAACCTTCGTCGCCCAGTAGCCCTTCTGATCCCAGGGCAGTTGATAGCCCGTGTGGCCGAAGCCCACGAGCAGCCCCAGCAGGATCAGCCCGAGCCACCAGTTGACCTCGCGAGGCGCCCGGTAGGCGGCGGCGAAGAGGACCTGCAGCAGGTGGACGACCGCCAGCACCATCACCGTCTGGGCGCCGAAGTGGTGGAGCCCTCGGATGAGCCAGCCCATCCACATTTGTTTTTCGATGTAATAGACGCTCCCCCACGCAGTGGAGGAAGAAGCGCTGTACGCCGTCATCATCATCAGGCCGGTGAAGGCCTGAATGAGCAGGATGGCCAGCAGCGCGGAGCCGCAGACGTACCCCCAGCGAGGCCCCGCGGGAAGGGGCTCGTCGCGCATCGACTGGAGTCGGCTGGGGAGTCCGGTGCGGTTTTCGAACCAGTCGGCTAGGAGATTACGCAAGGGGGATCTTCTCCTCGGCGAGAGTCCGGAAGCGCTGGAATCGAACGCGGACGATGGGATCGGCGTCCTTGCTCAGCTCGACGTCGAGCCGGTCCATGGGGCGGGGAGGAACCTGATTCTGCGGCTTCCCTTCGATGTCGAAGGCGCTGGTGTGGCACGGGCAGACGAAATGCTTGCCGTCGTCGCCCATGTTGATGGCGCAGCCCAGGTGCGGGCACTCGGCGGAGAACGCGACGACCGCCGGTTCGACCCCTTCGGGCTGGCGAACCAGCCAGACGGATCCGGCGGGTTCCTTCGGGTACTTCACCCAGCCGTCGATCTGGTCGCGGACGATCCCGAACGACTTGGGGACGCCGACCGGAAGCTGGCTCAGCGGCACCAGCGATTCGAAGGTCTCACTTCCGCCGTCGCCCTTGCGGCGGAGCGGGTTGAGCAGGAATGCGGCGGCGGGTACGGCGACCGCCAGCTTGACCAGCGCGCCGAGGACTCGGGTCCCCAGGCGGTGGAAATCGCGTCGATTCATACGGGGCCTCGACAAGGTTGTAGCGGGACGACGCGGGCGGGGGCGTCGACGGAGCCGCGGAGACCGCGCAGGCGCAAGCGCCCGGCGGTCGGCGTCTATCCTGACGCGGCCGTCAGGCCGGATCAAGGGCCTTGCGGATCGCCGCCAGAACCCGGTCCACGGCGACCGGCAGCGGGGCGTCGATGGTCAGCCCGGCCGCCGCCTTGTGGCCGCCGCCGCCGAACTCGGCCGCGATCTTGGCGCAGTCGACCCCCGACCGCGTCCGCAGCGAGCCCTTCACGCCCCCACGGGCCAGTTCCATCAGCAGGAAGCCGATCTCCACGCCTCGGACGCTCACCGTGTAATCGACGAGATCCTCGGTGTCGTGCGGGATCGCGCCGGTCCGCTCCAGGTCGGCCAGCGAGACGGTCGAATAGATGATCCGACCGTTCAGGTCGGTCTTCATCTTGGAGAGGAACTCGCCGGTCAGTTGAAGCCGGGCCAGCGTATTCCGCTCGAAGAGGTCGCGATAGATCTGGTCGATCTCCGCGCCGGCTTCGATCAACTCGGAGGCGGCGCCGAGCGTCGAGGGCTTGGTGTTGGGGTGGCGGAACCAGCCGGTGTCCATGGAGATCGCCGTGAACAGGCCGGTGGCGACCTCCTTCGTGAGCGATCCCCCGAGCGCCTTCACCGCCCGCATGACCAGCGTGCCGGCGGCCTCGGCGGAGGTGTCCTTGAGGAAGACGGCCCCCAGATCGTCCTGGCTGACATGGTGGTCGACGACGACCTTCGGCCCGGGGAACGCGCGGACGAAATCAGCCATGTCGCCAAGCTGCGACCAGGCCGAGAGGTCCAGAATCACGAGCACCTCGCGGTCGTCGAGCGCCCCGGCGGGGAGCGCGGAGAAGTGCTCGAAGAACGTGCCGTCGGGGTCGAGGTAGTCGTATCGCGGCGGGGTCCGGCTGGTGTTCACCACCCGAACGTCCTTCCCCTTCTGGCGGAGCAGCCCCGCCATGCCGACCTCGGAGCCGAGCGCGTCGCCGTCGGGGCGGATGTGGGTCGTCAGCAAGAAGCGGTCGTGCTTCTCCACGAGGTCGGCCAGCGGCGTCCAGTCGATCATGTCGGGCTCGATTCAGGGGCTTTCGGAGGGAAGTACGTTCTTGGTTCGATGGAATCAGGTCGTGTATTCGTCGGGGCGGAAGCGGTCGAGGTTCTTCTTGATCCATTCGACGGTCTCGGCCAGCCCTTCGTCCAGGCTGTATCGCGGCCGCCACTTCCAGAGGGTTTGGGCCAGCGACGTCCCGGCGAGCAGCCGCTCGACCTCGCTGGCGGGGGGACGGAGCCGGTCGGACTCGGTCTGAACCTCGATCGTCTTGCCGAGGATCGCGCCCACCTTCTCGACGAGGTCGCCGATGCTCACATCGGAGCCTCTTCCCACATTCACGACCCGGCCCAGGGCGGCGTCGCAGGCGGCGATGGCGATGAAAGCCTCGGCCGTATCCTTGACGTAGGTCAGGTCGCGGCGAGGGTCGAGCCGGCCGAGCTTCACCACCGGCCGGGTGAGCGCCTGGCTGATGATCGTGGGGATGATCGCCCGCGCCGATTGTCTCGGCCCGAACGTGTTGAATGGGCGAAGGACGCAGACCGGCGTGCTGAACGAGCGGAAGTAACTCTCGCCCAGCGCGTCCGAGGCGATCTTGGTCGCGGCGTAGGGAGACTGGCCCCGCAGCGGGTGCTTCTCGTCGATGGGAACGTATTGAGCGGTGCCATAAACCTCGGAGGTCGAGGTCAGCACCACGCGCTCCAGCTTCTTCGAGCGCCGGCAGGCGTCCAGAATGTGCGCCGTGCCGTTGACGTTCGTCTGCACCACGTCGTACGGGTTCTGGTACGAGTAGGGGATGGCGATCAGGGCGCCGAGGTGGAAGACCTGTTCGCGGCCCTCAACGGCCCGATGAACGGCGTCCGGGTCTTTGAGATCGCCGCGGTGGACCTCGATCTCGGCCTGAACGTCGCGCGGAAGGTCGTCCAGATGACCGCGATCGTCCCGGCCGTTGTAGCGGACGAGAACGCGGACGTGATGCCCCAGGTGCACCAGGCGTTCCGTCAGGTGACTGCCGATGAACCCGCCCGCGCCCGTCACCAGGACCGCCTTGCCCATCTCCCGTTCCTCCTCGCCCTCAGCCCGGGGGCCTCCTCGAAAACCCGATCGGGAAGCCATCTTAGAGTCAACCGCCCGTCTTGGCCACGCGAACCGTCGCGCAATCCCCCCAATCGGCAAGCCGAAGGGCTTCATCCTTAGCCATGCCGATCTTTCACCGCAAAGCACCAAAGCTTCTCAGATTGACCAAAAACGCTATTTTCCCAATAGGACGTAAAGCGTTGACTCCACCCTGTCGATACCTTTTCACCAGGAGGCATCATCAGCCAAAGCGAGGATCACATTCCGAATCCTACGGTACAAAGACGATCGATGAAATCGTCACGACTGGGAGATACCCCCATGACGCTGCGACTGTTCCTGATCGGCCTGGTGGCGGGTGTGGGCCTTGGCCTGCCCGCATGGCCGACGATCGAGGGCTGGACCGGCGGCGTGCAGAATTGGATGAACCATCAACTTGCGTCCCTGGACTCTCGTGCCGGGCGTGAGAAGAAATACGTCGTAATCCGCGACCTCCTGGACGAGGAGATGCAGCGCGTTCACGCGGCCCGCCTGGCCCGCCGTTCGACGCCGAACGCACGGATCGGGGCCCCCCGCATCCAGCTCGTCTCGATGCCGCACGAGATCTCCCAGGAGGAGATCACCCGCGCCGCAATCGCCCGGTCCAGCGTCGCGATCACCCTGCCCCGGCTCGAAGGCGCCATGCTCGCAGCGCCCGTAGCGGCGATGTCGATGCCAGCACCCGTCCCGGCCGTCGCAGCCCCGCCCGTCGCCCCCCCCGCCGTCATCGCCCCCGCCCGATCTGCCGTCCGTCCCGATGAGTTGGCGACACTCGCCTGGAATCGCCTGCGACCGCTCGGCGAGCGTCTCGCCGCCGACCTGGCCGAAGGTCTTCGCCTCGCCGCCGAGCAAGACCGCAACGCCCGCGCGTTTATCGCGATGGAGGCGTCCAAGGACCTCTACTTCGACGACGCCTTCGTCCTCGACGCCGTCCACGATCCCGAACCGCCGCCGGCCGCCGTCGTCGCGGTGGTCGAGCCGCAACCCGAACCTGCCGCGTCGCCGACCGACCGCGAGTTCACCCCTCTGCCCGGCTTCGAGGGCCTCGACCCCAGCGCCGTTGTGGAAGACGTCGCTCTAGCCGAGGACGACCTGCTGCCGGCCCCCGAAGCAGTCACGGATTCCACGATGTCGTACGCCGAGGCCGTCGCCGCGATGAACGACCTGCCCGACAATGTCTTCGCCCCGTTCGACGAAGTTCCGGCCGAGCCCGTCGTCGTCGAGACGGCTCCCGCCGCCGAGCCAGTCGCCGGCCGAGACGTCAATCGAGCCGTCAAGCTGACTCGCGAGGCTCTTTCCGCCTGGTTCAACGTTCTGACCGGGCCCGCGTTGGTCACCGTCTCGCGACCGACGCCGACCGTGCGCTGATCCGAGGGACTCGAACCGATAAATCGACCCGCGCGACGGCCCCACCACGGCCGTCGCGTTTCGCGTTTCGAATTCAGGTGTAGGGGCGTCCCTTGTGGGCGCCCCGATCGCCATCGGATGTCCGGTCGATGTCGGATGTCCAAAGCGATCGGGGCGCCCACAAGGGACGCCCCTACAAGTCCGGGCAATGCGCCAGAGGAATCACTCTGCTGTTCCAGCCCAGTGGTCACCTTTCCCATGCAGATGCCAAAGCTCTACAATCGGGATGAATGCGGCCTCAGATTAGCCGCCGTCCGGTCGTGCAGACGGCGGAACAACCAGCCGCGCCTCCTGACTCTTGATCGGCGATCATGAAACGAACAAGCCTCCGCCTCAGCCTTGCGCTGGGGCTCGCGGCCGGCGTCGCGGCGTCGGCGACGGCCGAGGAATGGTCGATGAAACAGGGCCCGCTGATGACGCGGTGGGCAGCGCAGGTCGACCCCAACGCCCCCCTGCCGGACTACCCCCGGCCTCAGCTCACTCGGGCCGACTGGCTCAACCTCAACGGCGTCTGGGAGTTCCAGCCCGGCGCTGAGTCCGACGCCGCCCCCGCGGGCAAAACGCTCTCCCGCAAGATCCTGGTTCCGTTCCCCGTCGAATCGGCGATCTCGGGCGTGATGGAGCACCACAAGCGGCTCTGGTACCGCCGCACCTTCAACGTCCCCACGTCCTGGGCGGGCCGTCGGGTCATCCTGCACTTCGGCGCTGTGGATTATGAGAGCGAGGCTTTCGTCAACGGTCGAAGCCTGGGCGTGCATCGCGGCGGATACGACCCGTTCCAGTACGACGTCACCGACTTTCTCCAGGGAGAAGGCCCCCAGGAGTTGATCGTCCGGGTCTTCGACCCCACCGTCGAGGGGGGCCAACCACGCGGTAAGCAGACGACCCGGCAGGGCGGCATCATGTACACGCCGACCACCGGCATCTGGCAGACCGTCTGGCTCGAACCGGTCGCCGCCGAGGGGATCCGCAGCCTCAAAATCACTCCCGACGTCGATTCCGGGTGCGTCTGGGTGGCCGTCGATGCGCCGGGGGTGACGCCTCACTCCCGCATCGCGCTGACCGTCAAGGACGGGGCCGAGATCGTCACGACCGTCGAGGGCGCTCCGGGACCGGAGATCCGCATCCCGATCCGCGACGCCAAGCTCTGGTCGCCCGATCGGCCCTTCCTCTACGACCTGGAGGTGAAGCTTGCCGTCGCTGGCAAGGAGGTCGACCGGGTCGGCAGCTACTTCGGCATGCGGAAGATTGCGATCGGCGACGTGGGGGGACTCAAGAAGCTGCTGCTCAACGGGAAGTTCGTCTTCCAGATCGGCCCCCTCGACCAGGGATTCTGGCCCGACGGCCTCTACACCGCCCCCACCGACGCGGCCCTGAAGTTCGACATTCAGGCCACGAAGGAGATGGGCTTCAACATGATCCGCAAGCACATCAAGGTCGAGCCCGCCCGGTGGTACTACTGGGCGGACCGGATCGGCCTGATGATCTGGCAGGACATGCCTTCCGCCAACTCCTACCGAGGCGCCGAAGACCCCCAGCCAGAGGTCGACCGCGCCGCGTATGAGCACGAGCTGACCCGGATGATCGCCACGCTCTACAACGTGCCGTCGATCATCATGTGGGAGACGTACAACGAGGGCCAGGGCCAGTACGACACGCCTCGGCTGGTGAACCTGGTCAAGCGGCTCGACCCGACCCGCCTGGTCAACGAGGCCAGCGGCGGCGGCTACACGGGGTCGGGCGATGTGATGGACGTTCACAGCTATCCGCCGCCGGCCTGCCCCGAGCCCAGCAAGAACCAGGCGCTCGCCTGCGGAGAATACGGCGGGATCGGCTTCCGGGTCGAGGGCCACAACTGGGCCCCGGGCGGCGGCGGTTACACCAACGTCCAGTCGCCCCAGGACCTGGTCGACCTCTACACCGAGTTCGCGGCCATGCTCAAGGGCTTCCGCGATGAGAAAGGGCTGAGCGCGGCGGTCTATACCCAGATCACCGACGTCGAGACCGAGATCAACGGCCTGCTCACCTACGATCGCGTCCCCAAGATGGACGTCGGCAAGATCGCCCGAGCGAACAGCCTGGAAATGAGGCTGCCGAAGTTCACCACCGTGCTGGCGACCTCCGAGAAGGAGTCGCAAACGTGGAAGTACACTCTCAGTCGCCCGGCTGATGGCTGGGAGCAGCCCGGCTTCAACGACTCGGCCTGGCAGACGGGCCCGGGCGGCTTCGGCTCGCACGGGACGCCCGGCACGGGGAAGATCGGAACGGAGTGGACTTCCAATAACGTCTGGATGCGCCGGACGTTCAACCCCGGAAACCTGACGCCCGACCAGATCGCCCGACTGCTCGTCCGCGACAACCACGACGAGGACGTGCAGGTCTACATCAACGGCGTGCTGGCCTATCAGGTCGGCGGCTACTTCAACGGCTATGAAAACCGCCCCATCACGGCCGAGGCCCGCAAAGCCCTGAAGCCGAACGCCGAGAACGTGCTGGCCGTCCACTGTCGCCAGTCCGCCGGCGGGCAGTACGTCGACGTCGGCTTCGTCATCCGCGAACCCGACGAGAATTGACCCCTACGCTCCCCGGCCGACGTTTCCGCGTCGGCCGGGAGATTCCTTGGCCGGGCCACCAAAGGCTAGAGGTCCGATTATGACGGCGCGCCAGCGCGTGGATGCGTCGACTTTCGAAGCTCGATCTCGGCTGTCGACGCCATGATCTTAGATAGAGCGTTCCTGGCGACGCGGATCTTTGATAACTCGGCCGACTTGATCGGCACGCGGGGATCGGGTGAGACAATCGCTCGAACGAAGCCAACCGTGCGTGCCTTAATATATTGCAGTACAACGACTTAACATCCAGAACCCGACTGGGTCCGTTTGAGATCGAACCCGATTTCGATGGGGATGAGTCGGCGACCGGCTCTCGAAGGCCCCAGTCGATGCAAGACATCCTCGCTACAGGGTCCAATCGGAAACGACGCGAAGAGCGCGCGAACGAACCCACAACCTTGACGACGCAAAACCATCGAGATAAACGATTTAACCTCGATCACGCGATTGGCTCCCTTTGCAATCAAACCCATTGGGGCGGATGCCTGGGCGCAAACGAAAACCGCCGGGAGGGTGTGCTCCGGGCGGTTCAGACCGACCTGCCAGGTTCG
The DNA here is from genome assembly GCF_011065895.1 of Paludisphaera rhizosphaerae. Taxonomy (NCBI): domain Bacteria; kingdom Pseudomonadati; phylum Planctomycetota; class Planctomycetia; order Isosphaerales; family Isosphaeraceae; genus Paludisphaera; species Paludisphaera rhizosphaerae. Next base: position 497,523 of record NZ_JAALCR010000001.1, read on the forward strand.
GGGGAGTCGGGATCAGGCGTCCTGCTCAACCCGCGAGAAGAGGAGGAGGCTGGCGTTCTCGTCGAAGACCGGGGGCGGCGAGTCGTCGACCGCCTTGCGGTAGCCCAGGCCGACGGCGACCTTGATCACCTCGGCGTAGGAGGGGAACGACTTGCCCGAGAGTTCCTTGAACCGCTGCATGGCGTTCATGAACTCCAGCTCATCTTCGGTGTACTGCTTCTCAAAGGTCGTGGGGTCGATGCGCTTTCGGCGTTCCTTCTTCTCCCGGCGTTCGACGTTGCGGGGAGGACGGGGTTCGCCAGGGGCGTCGAATCGTCCCGGCCGGCCGCCGAAGCCGCGACGGTCCTTGCCGAGCCGTCGTTCGTGGAAAACCGTGTTGGCCGGATAGGCGGAGAAGTCGAAGGAGCCGGAGTCAGGCTTGGAGTCGTCGCGGACGTCGTTCATGTTGGAAGGCCTCCGGCCGCTTGGGGGCGGCGATCATCGGTTCGGAAGCGAGCCGGCCGAGCCGGCCTCATCCGCTCCTGATGTCAAACCAGTAGGACGAGCGGCGGAGGTTGTCAAAACGGGAGGAGGGGGGCGTCTCGGCGGAAAATCGTGATGGGGAACCGAAGAAACTCGGGACGGCCGTCGTCTTGTCGGAAGAACACCTCGCGCGAGCCGTCGAATCCCTTTCCGTCTCCGGTTTGGCCCCCCCCGAACCGTGTGGCATAATGGTTGTCGACGAGCCGAACCCAGCCAACATCTAGAACCGCCTCGAGGGGAGTCGTTAGTCCGCCAGGAGCAGCAACACCCCGGGAGTGGGATCGGCCGCGCAGCCCGGCGTCGGGGAGCGGTCGAGTCGGCCCGGCCCGAGTTCGACCCGGAACGACCGGAGCGGCATTCTCGCCGCCTCCGAGATCGTTTCGTAAAATGCGATGAGTTAACACCTAGCGCCCAGACCGGTCGTGGCGCCGGTGATCCCTTCTGCTGGAGAGCCTCGAACATGTCCCGAACCACGAGACTGTGGAAAGGCGCCGGGTTGCTGACCCTGGGCAGCATGCTGCTGTCCGGGGCCGCGTCCCGCGGCGACGACGCTCCACCGGTCGTCGACCAATTGACCGACCTCGGCCGCCAGGCGCTCGCGCAGGGCGCAGGCCCGATGGCCCGCTCCTTCTTCCAAAAGGCGCTGGAGATCGATCCCAAGAACGCTGACGCCGCCAAGGGCCTCGCCGAGGCCAAGGCCGCTCAGGAGCGGCTGCTGCGGGTGGCCCTGCAGGAGCCCGCCGCTCCGGCCCCGGCGCCCGCCGCCCCGGCTGAAGCTCAGCCGACGCCTCCCCCTGCTCCGGCCGCCGGCCCCAACAACCGGGCCACGCTGGAGGAGTCGGACCGAAGCGACGCCATCGCCCGCCAGCAGCTCAGCAGCGACGTGGCCCAGCGGCTCAACGCCGCCCGCGATCTGGTCCGCAACGGCCAGCCCGGCGCTGCGCTCGACGCCCTCCGCCTGGCGAAGAACGTCGTCCAGTCGGCCTCCAACATCCCTGAGAGCGACCGCAAGGCCCTCGAACGTCAGATCGAGGCCCAGTACCTCTCGACCATCCGCGACGAGGATCGCATCCTCGCCGAGCAGCTGGACCGTCGCCGCCTCGAAGCGGCCGCCGAGCAGCGCTATCGCGGCCTCTCGCAGCTGGTCGCCAACCAGTACACCATCAAGTCGATGATGGACCAGTTCGATACGCTGATGGGAGAGGGCGTCTACAACTCGCTCTACAACGGCGGCCTCGGCAACATCGCCCTCGCCACCGCCCCGTTCTACGAGGCTCGTCTGCTCTCGCAGCACGCACGGTCTCTGATGCACAAGGGGACTCTCCCGTACAGCGACGAGGACCCGGCCCCCTACGCCGGCATGTTCGTCTCCACGACCATGGGCTTCCTCTCGCAGGAGAAGCAGTTCGAGGAGCTGAAGGAATACCGCTTCATGCTGACGATGCAAGACGTCGCCCGCGGCGCGGTCCCCTTCCCCGACAACAAGATCATCGAGTACCCCGACGCCGAGTGGTTCCGCGACATGTCCGAGCGTCGCATCGCCAAGTACGGCAAGGCTGTCGACGTCTTCGACCGCGACCCCAAGACCAAGTCGATCCTCGCCAAGCTCGACGAGCCCCTGGCGATGAACTTCCCCAACGAGACGCCGCTGGAAGACGTCCTGAAGTACGTCAAGCAGGCGACCCAGACCCCGCAGGACAACGGCATCCCGATCTACGTCGACCCCATCGGCCTGAACGAGGCCGACAAGACGATGACCTCCCCGGTCTCGCTCGACCTTGACGGCGTGCCCCTGAAGACCACCCTGCGTCTGATGCTCAAGCAACTCGGCCTCACCTACACGGTGAAGGACGGCTTCCTGATGATCACCTCGCAGGAGTCCGAAGACCAGCAGACCGACATCCGCGTCTACCCGGTCGCCGACCTGGCCCTCATCCCCCTCTCGCTCATCATGGGCGGCGGCGGCGGTGGTATGGGCGGTGGCATGGGCGGCATGGGCGGCGGCATGGGCGGTATGGGCGGTGGTATGGGCGGCATGGGCGGCGGCATGGGCGGTATGGGTGGCATGGGCGGCATGGGCGGCGGTATGGGCATGATGTCCATCCCGGTCAGCCCCGCTCAGGACGACCCCGCCAGCGCGCTGATGCAAAAAAAAAGCAACTGAACGGTCTTGGGGCGGGCTCCGGCCGCCCCTCTGACATGCCCACGCGGGATCCGTCCGGCCGAAAGGCGGCGGATCCCGCCGGCGTTCTAGAGAACTCCCAGACCACGAAAGGGCAGCAGCCGTCGGTCAAGCCCTCCACCTCATCCGCGACCAAGGGGCTGATTCCCGTCAGCGGAGCGCCGGCGGTCCGGCCTTCCTCGGCCGGAGATCCTTACGCCTTCTGGACCGAGTACTACGCCAAGCACGACGAGACCCCTGACCAGCTCCACGAGACCGTCCGGCTCCTGAACCAGAGCGGAAAGACCCGAGACGTCCACGCAGCGATCCTCGGCTATCTGAAGAAGCGGCCCAAGAGCGCTGAGTTCTGGATGTACGAGGCCCTCGCCCTGGCCATCGAGATGAACGGCGGCAAGCCCGAGGACATCAAAACGGCCCTCGACTACGCCGCGGATCTCGCCCAGCGGTCGCACAACCCCAACCACCTCGTGAGCGCGGCTGACAAGCTCCTGCTCAAGGGGTACACCGACCGCGTCGGCGCCCTGCTCGACGAGGCCGCCGAGAAGATCCCCCACCGCGCCGAGCCGATCGCCATGTCGATCAACCTGGCGCTCAAGACCCGCGACCCCAAACGGATGGCTGAGTCGGTCGACCAACTCCTCTCCCTCGGCTGGCCCGGCCAGGACGACTACCTCCGCGCCGAGGCCCGCAAACAGGTCGAGGCTCTGGCGAAAACGCTCACCGAGGAAGGCCGAACCGACGAGGCCGAGAAGCTCCGCGCGGCACTCCCGGCGGCGGAAGCTCGCGACGTCTACGTCCGCCTGTCATGGGACGGCGAGGCCGACTTCGACCTGGTCGTGGAGGAGCCGCTCGGCGCCCCCGTCTCGTACGACATGCCGCGATCGGTCTTCGGCGGCGCCCTGATCAAGAACGGCAAGGGGAGCCGGCCCGAGGAGGTCTACGTCTGCCCTCGCGGGTTCAACGGCAACTACACCATCCGGATCATGCCCATCGCCGTGGACCCAGCGAAGCCCACCACTCGCCTGACTCTGGAGACGATCACCCACGAAGGCGACGCCAAGGAGTCCAAGAAGACCGTCGTCCTGGCCCCCAACGACCCCAACGCCAAGCCCGTCGTCGTCTCCCTGACCGACGGTCGCCGGACCAAGGCCCTCCCCTTCGTGAGCGCCACCGCCGTCCGCGAGGCCTTCGAGGAGACCATCAAGGAACGAGCCGCCAAGGAGAAAGCCAGGAAGGACGCCGCCCCCAAGCGCCCCGCCGCCACGCCGAGGAACGCGATTCCAATTCAGTGACCCCAGCGGATGTCGATGCGGACTCCGCATTGACTCGGACATCGAGGGAGCTAGAGTGATCCGTCATCTGCATCAGGCGATCACTCCAACCACCTGGGAAAGGATGTCCCAATGCTGTTTCACAATTCTCGTGGAAGCCGGCTCGCCAGGATGGCCGCCGGCCTGGCCGCGTTGCTGATCTCCTCTTCGGTCCAGGGCTCGCCGCTCTCCTACACCGTGACTGACCTGGGAACACAGCCGATCTCGTTCACTCCCTCGGCCGCTCCCACTCGGACGGCGACGCAGCCCCCGCTCGCGATGTATGCCCCGATTTGGGATCAAATGACGCACGGGAACCCGGCTTACGCCTACAACTTCATCACGACTTCGGTCGCCAACGCCGGTGGCCTCACTGCCTATATTGAGAGCGTAGGCGTCGACGGGCATGAAACCGGCTCTGCCGCCGCGGGTTTGTACGTGGCTCGTCAAGACGCATCCGGTGCCTGGCATGTCCTTAACGAAATTGGCTCTTCCACCAGCGACCATGGATACGGTTCCAGGCCCAACGGCGGCTTGTACATCGGTGGTATCAATGCCCTCGACCAGGTTCTCGCGGGATGGATTCCCCAAGGCTATAGCTCTCACGGGTACGATTATTGGTATACATCCAAGGTCTGGGTCTACGACGAGAAGACAAACACGACGCTGGACATGTCGAACGTCCTGGGCCCCGGATGGGGAGCGATCCGCACCGGAGGGATCGACGATGACGGCCGCATCCTCCTCAGCGCTTACTCGGAGTCGTCGAATCTCACCGAGCAACACGAGTTCCTGTTGACGCCGACCGACCTCTCCGCTGCCCCCGTCCCCGAGCCCTCAACCTTCCTCGTCCTCGCACTGGGTGCCGGAGCATTCGCGATCCGCCGGTCGCGGCGGGTTGGCTGAAGCCGTCGGGAGTCAGGGAAAACTGCCTCGAAACAAAGTCCCTCCTTCCCAAACCGGTCGGCGAGAAGCCACAATAGGCCGCGACCGGACCGTCCGCACGGAATCAGCACCCACGACGGCGGAAGGATGGAACCATGAAGCGCCGGATCCTCACGGTCGACGACCAGAAACTGAGTTGCGACCACCTTCGGCAGATCCTGGAGCCTGAGGGCTACGAGGTCGAGGCCGCCTACGACGGTGCGACCGCGCTGGAGATGCTTCGAGACAGGGTCTTCGATCTGGTCATCACCGATCTGAAGATGCCCGACATGAGCGGCTCCGAGCTGCTCGACAATCTGCGCAGCCGCCGGGTGCCCGTCGGCGTGGTCGTCGTCTCGGCCTACGGCGACGCCTCGGAAGCCCTTCAGATCATGAAGGCCGGCGCGGACGACTTCCTCCGCAAGCCCTGCGAGCCCGAACACCTGCGCCTGGTCGTCGAGCGCACCCTCGAGCGCCGAGGCCTGATCGACGAGCTGACCAAGCTCCGCGACGAGCTTCGCGGCAGCTACAGCTTTCACACGATGGTCTCGCAGAACCCGAAGATGAGGCGCATCTTCGACCTGATCCAGCAGGTCGGCCCCGTCGACTCCACCGTCCTGATCCAGGGCGAGACCGGCACCGGCAAGGAGCTGGTCGCCCAGGCCCTGCACGCGGTCAACACCCGCCGCAAGGGGAAGTTCGTCGCCCTCAACTGCGCGGTGCTCAACGACGCACTGCTCGAAAGCGAGCTGTTCGGCTACGAGCGCGGCGCGTTCACCGGCGCCGAGAAACGCAAGATCGGCCGATTCGAGAAGGCCCACGGCGGCACCCTCCTGCTCGACGAGATCGGCGACATCTCGCCCGCCATGCAGGTCAAGCTGCTGCGCGTCCTCCAGACGGGGACGCTCGAACGAGTCGGTGGCGTCGAGCCGATCAAGGTCGACGTCCGGATCATCGCGGCGACCCACAAGCGGCTGGAAGACGAGGTCAAGGCCGGGCGCTTCCGCCCTGACCTCTACTACCGCCTCAAAGTCGTGACCATCGACATCCCGCCCCTCCGGGATCGGAAGGAGGATGTCCCCCTCCTGGCGATGAACTTCGTCGAGAAGCACGTCTCCGCCACCAACCCCGTCGCTGAGATCGACTACGGTGCGATGCAAGCCCTGCTGAACCACCAGTGGCCGGGGAACGTCCGCGAGCTTGAGAACGCGATCAAGGCGGCCGTCGCCATGACCGACGGCTCGGTCCTCCATCGCGACGACCTCCCCGAAACCGTCGCCCCGCGGATCGCCGCCGGCCCGGCCGGTCCCGACCCGATCGACATCGAGACGACGCTCCCCGACCTGATCGACGACCTCGTCGGCCAGGTGGAGCGTGAGTACTTCCAGCGCGTCCTCTCCGAGTACAACGGCAACGTCGCCCGCTGCGCCCGTCACAGCGGCCTATCGCGCCGAAGCGTCTCTCAGAAGCTCCAGAAATACGGCCTCGAACGCCAGTCGTTCAAGAAGCCCAAGTTCGACTGAGGACGGAACGATCAGGGGAGCGGCACGTCCTTGAACGTGAAGTCCAGAGGGACGGTCGCGACCTTGCTGGGGGTCTCGTAGACGAGCTGATAATCCTCGGGCTTGCCAGGGGCGTCGACGAACAGGTACTCGAAGCCGAGCTTGCCGCCGTCCGAACCGGTGTTCGAGAAGCCCCCGTTCTGCTCGAACTTGGAGCCGTCGGCTTTCTGGAGCCAGACGCGGTTGTTGAAGAGGCCCTGGCGATAGCTCTCGAACGCGGGGCCTTCCCCGGGATAGGTCAGCACGACGCCGACCTTCCAAACCTGCTCATCGATCTCCACCCCCTCCAGGGTGACGCTCACGTCCCCCTGCTGGATCGTCTTCTTCTCGGCGAGGTTTGGGAAGCGGAACGTCTTGATCCCGGCGGGGAGCGTCATCTCCGCCTTGACGTGGAGAGAGCCGATCTTCGTCGCTGTGCGTTCGGGAGCCTCCATGTTCACGTTGACCTCCGCCGATGGGTTCTCAGGACGGAGGACGACGTCGGACGATTCCATCGCGACCTGCGGCTTGACCGCGCGGCCCTGGTCGTCCTTCACCTCGACCTGGTCCGCCTTGATCGACAACAACATCGGGCGGATCCGTGGCTCCCAGGCGATCTCCATCGCCGCATTGGCGGACGCCTTCCCCGCCTGAAAATCACGCTGCTCGACGAGCTGCTTGAGAGAGACCTTGAAGGGACCGACGTACTCGACGGGAGGCTGGGCCTGGGTTCCGCCGTTGGGTGCGGCGGCCATAAGGCCGATGGTGCCGTCGCCGGTGAAAGGCGTGGTGGTCACTCCCGCCTTGAGGGCGATCTCGTCGAGGGCCTTGAAGAAGGGGACCTCTTTCAGGTCGAGGTCGAAGGTCGGGTTCGTCGCCTCAGCGCCGTACTGCTCGCGAAGGTCGTTGATCGGGTTGCCCGACTGCTTCTGAAGCTGCTGGATCGCGTCGCTGAGCCGCATCCCCTTGGCCTGGATCGTGATCTTCGACCCGCTCGTGGGATCCTCGGCGGACGCTTCCAGAATCGCCTCGCGGATCCGGGCGAGGCGCTCGGAACGCTCCTTGGACGGGCCGCCGGCTTCGGGCAGCAGCGGCAGAGCCCGCGATCCGAGCTTCTTGAGCGCGGCCTCGGCGGCGTCGCGGGCCTCGGGCTTCTCGGAGTCGAGCCGCTCGACAAGTTGCAGGACGCGGTCGCGGAGCGCGGCGTCGCCCGCCTCCTGAGCGAACGCCGGCGCTCCCCACGCCGAGGCCGCCGCCAGCACGATCGCCGAGATCCTCGCCGCGCCTCGTCGTCCGACCATTGCGATCATCGCGCCGATCCTCCGCATGCCATCGCGACAAGTGTCATAGCCACCTCGAGGTTCAGTGTAGCGGGCCGCGCGCCGGTCCGCAACGGCCGGGGAGACGGCTTGACCCTGAGAGACGGGCTCCCGAGAATCGAACCGTCCCGGGCGAACACGGCTTGAGAAAGGAACGGCGGAGATGAAGCATCGTATGAGGCTTCCGGATTGGACCCGACGGGCGGCGTTCGGCCTGTCGGCGCTGACGGCGTTCGCGATCGGCCCAATGCTCTTCGCGCAGGCTCCGGTCGGAGCCGGCGCCGACGCGCCAGCCGCGAATCCCACGGCCTCCTCGACGTTCGTCCCGGCCGCCGAGACTCGGCTCAAGAACGACGTCTCGTTCTTCGCCGCCGACGATCAGGAAGGCCGCGCGCCGGGGACGAAGGGGATTGAGGCCAGCGCCGAGTACATCGCCCGCCAGTTCCAGGAGTTGGGTCTCAAGCCCGCGCCCGGCGCCGACGGGTACTTCCAGAAGTTCACCATCACGGGCCAGCCCCGGCTGGGCGAGCCGAACGAGATGCTCGCAAAAGGCCCAGACGGCGGCGAGATCAAGGGCGAGAGCCGGACCGACTTCAGCGCGCTGGCCATCGGTTCGTCGGGGTCTGTGAATGGAGCTCCCATCGTCTTCGCAGGCTACGGCATCACGGCCGATCAGCCGCAGAAGAACCTCAGCTATGACGACTACGCCGGCCTCGACGTGACCGGCAAGGTCGTGCTGGTGATCCGTCGCGAGCCTCAGCAGAACGATGAGAACAGCCCGTTCGACGGCAAGAAGACGACCAGCTTCGCCACCTTCCAGCACAAGGCGACGAACGCCTTCCAGCACGGGGCCGCGATGCTGCTGGTGGTCAACGACCTGGCGGGCCTCGGCGCTGAGCGGGACGCCCTGCTGAACCTGGGATCGGCCGGCCCTGACTCGATGTCCCGGCTGCCGGTCGTCCACGTCACCCGCGAATTCGCCGATCGCATCCTTAAGGCTGCGGGCGAGCCGTCGCTGGCGACCTTCGAGTCCGACATCGACACCGACCTCAAGCCGCGCTCACGCGAGTTGAAGGGGGTCTCGTTGACCAGCCGGATCACGATCGACCGCCCGTCGATCGAGACCAAGAACGTCGTGGGCGTCTTGGAAGGGGCGGGACCGAAGGCGAACGAGACGATCGTCGTGGGGGGGCACTATGACCACCTCGGCCGGGGAGGGTTGATGTCCGGCTCGCTGGCCTTCTTCTCCAGCGACATCCACAACGGCGCCGACGACAACGCCTCGGGCACTTCGATGGTGCTTGAACTGGCCCGCCGGCTGTCGGCCCGCCGCGATCCTCCGCCGCGCCGCATCGTCTTCATGACGTTCTCGGGCGAGGAGCGCGGGCTGCTGGGTTCGGAATACTACGTCGCCCACCCGCTCTTCCCGCTCGACTCCACCGTTCTCATGTTCAACTTCGACATGGTCGGCCGGATGGACGGCAAGAATGAGCTGACCATGATCGGCACGGGCACGGCTCCAGGGTTCTCCGACCTGGTCGACGCGCTGGCGAAGGGGACGGGGATGACGATCAAGAAGGTCGCCGGGATGACCGACGGATTCGGCGGCAGCGACCACCAGCCGTTCTTCGGCAAGGATATCCCGGTCCTGTTTGCATTCACCGGCATCCACTCCGACTACCACCGGCCCACCGACGACTGGCAGAAGATCAACTACGCGGGGATGGCGAAGATCGCCGATTACGCGGAGCTGATCCTGCTGGATCTCGTTCGTCGCCAGGAACGCCCCGAGTTCGTGCGGATGGCCGCCGGCCGCCACGGTGCGACCTCGTCGGTGGGCTCAGCCTCCGGCGGAATGAATGTGACGCTGGGCGTGATGCCCGACTACGCCGACGAGGCCAAGCAGGGAATGAAGCTCTCGGACGTCCGCGAAGGCGGCCCAGCCGCCAAGGCCGGAATCAAGGGGGGAGACGTGATCGTGGGCATCGGCGGCAAGCCGATCGCGACGATCTACGACTACATGGAGAGCCTTGGGCGTTACAAGCCGGGCGAGAAGGTCGACGTCCTCGTCAAACGCGACGGCAAGGAATTGAAGCTCCCCGTGGAGCTGACCAAGTCCACCGCGTCGCCCCGACAATGACGCCGAGGGCCGGACGAATCGCCGCGGCGCTGCTCGCCGTCCTTTTCGCGGGCTGCGCTGACGGCCGCTTGTCGGGGCTCGCCTCGCCGGAGGACGACGATCGCTTCCGCATCGCGACGAGTTGGCCGCGTCCTGACCGCGCTCGTCTGGCGAAGGAATTCGCCGACTGGCTGGTCGAACATCGCGATGAGGTCAACCTGAACGTCGGAGCGATCGCCTGGGTTGAGACGTCCGAAAACGGGCCGACCGCACGCGATCTTCGGAGTCTCGCACCGCCGCCCGACGTTCTGCTCGGCGGTCCGGTCGCAGGCTATGCGCGGCTCGCTTCGGAAGGCCGTCTGGAAAGCCTTGGCGATGGTGCGCCGCGGCCGTTCTGGGTCGTCAGCCGAAGCACCCCGATCGGCTTGCCGGAAGCCTCGAATCGGCTCGCGCTGGCCGACCCGCGCGAAGACGCCGAAGCCCTCGCCTGGTGCCTGGGCCGAACCGACGCTGAAGGGTGGTCCAGGGGATATGCGGGACTGCTCGATCTCTATGGCTCGACCTCCAGCGACGTCGGCTGGCGCAGCGGATCGGCGCGGGCGGACCTTGAGTCGGGCCGGGCCGATCGGACGGTGGGCGTCCTGGAGAACTCTCCGTTTCATTATGAAGAGGGTGCGGGGGTGCCTCGCGGAGCGCGCAGGTCAAAGGCCGCGCGAGCTTTCCTGCGGTTCCTCGTCGAGCGCCAAGGGGCGAGGATGGGACCGGAACTCGAGGGGCCGAATGCCGCCGGCGCCACGGCCGACGTTGAAAGTCTGGCCGCCGACCTGCTGGGAGCGACGCTCGTCGACGCCCGCGAGGAACTCGCGACGGCTGTGGCGGCCGTCCGAAAGGCCGGCTCGCCCGTCTGGGCGTTGGAACGGCTCACGCAGCCGCCCCCCTGGCCGCCGGCCTCCATCGAGAAGCTGCTGGAGCGAGGCGGCGAACGGGGGCTGGCCCTCGTCGAGACCCTGATGAACCAGGTCGCCCCCGACCCCGGCCTGCGCGACTGGCTCGCCCGAAACTGGCTCAAGCCCCGGCGCGATCTGGATCGCGAGGTATTTGCGGAGATCGCCGGTGTGGACGGCGGCCGACTCGCCCGCGAGCCGCGCTTCCGCGCCTGGCTGAGAGCCGAGTGGACGCAGTGGGCCCGTCAGCGTTACCGTTGGGTGGCGCGGCTGGCCGCCGCTTCCCCGACCAGGTCGAATCCGCCCGTCTCCGTCCCGAGCGAATCATGATCCGCGTCATCGCCGAGGGTCTCGTCAAACGCTACGGCCGCGTGGCGGCCGTCGACCACGCCTCGCTCCAACTTCCAGCCGGCGAGTTGACCTGCCTCCTCGGGCCGCCGGGCGCGGGAAAGTCCACGTTCGCCAGACTCCTCGCCGGCCTTGACCCCGTGGACGACGGCGAGATCTACCTGGGCGACCGCATGGTGCAGGCCGTCCCCGCCGCGGAGCGCGGCGTGGGCATGGTTTTCCGCGATCACGCCCTCTGGCCGGGCCTCTCGGTCAGGGACAACGTCGACTACCCGCTGAAGACCCAGGGCGTTGCCAGCCGAGAGCGCCGGCCGAGGGTCGACGAAGCCCTCGCCGCGCTTCGAGTCGATACGTTGGCCGACCTCCGTCCGGAAGCCCTCTCCCCCGGTCAGTCGCTCCGAGTGGCGTTGGCTCGTGCGTTGGTGACGCGGCCCGACCTGCTGATCCTCGACGAGCCCATGTTCAGGATCGATCCCCAGGACCGCGAGGAAGCCTGGGACGAGATCCGCCGCGCCCGAGTCGAATCGGGAGTGACCACACTGCTGCTGACTTCCGACGTTTCGGAGGCCCTTTCGCGGGCCGATCGGCTGGCGGTGATCGACCTTGGACGCATCCTTCAGACCGGGACGCCCCAGGAGCTTTACAACCAACCCGTCGACGTCTTCGTCGCGCGACTCCTCGGGCCCACGAACCTGCTCCAGGGGCAGGTCGACGGCGCCGGCCACAACCAGGGCCGCCAGGAAGTCGTGGTACGAACGCCCGTGGGACGCCTCGTCTGCCGGACGAATCTGGGCGGCCTCGCCCCGTCGGCTCCGGTCACGGTTTGCATCCGGCCGGAGTCGCTCTCCATCGGACCGGGCGTCCCCAGCGACGCCAACCGATTCCCGGCGACCATCGAACGGATCACGTTCCAGGGCTCGACGCGCCGCGTCCTGCTTCGCGGCCCCGGCGATTGGCCTGTCGTCGCCCTGGCTCTCCAAAGCCATTCAGGTCACATTCGCGAGGGCCAGGGGGTGACGCTCTCGATCGCTCCCGAGAACGTCGCCCTCCTGCTCGGCAAATACGCCGTCGGCGGCGGAGGATAAAGCGTCGACTTTTTGGATTGCACCAGGCGGAGGAGAACGGAGACGGGCCCCCGTTCCTGTTTCGCATTCTCGAAGGGGCACCGCTCGTGGGCGCCCAATCGCCATCGAATGCCCACGGCGATCGGGGCGCCCACAAGGGGCGCCCCTACGAATCGGGGTCACCCGATCGGTCGGCTCCAGATTCACACCTTGATCACGACCTTGCCGAAGTGCGACCCGCTCTCCAGGTGACGCAGGGCGTCGACGGCCTGTTCGAACGGGAAGACGCGGTCGATCACCGGCTTGATCTGGTGGAACTCGATCGCTCGCAGCATGTCCTCGAACATCGACCGTGAACCCACGAAGACGCCCTGAAGGCGGATGCCTCGGATCAGGATGGGAACCGGATCAACGCCCGGGCCTGCGCCGCTCAGAACGCCGATCATCGCGACCTTTCCTCCTGTCCTCACCGCACGAAGGGACTTCGGAAGCGTCCCCGCGCCGCCAAGTTCGACGACGAGGTCCGCACCAACTCCGCCGGTCATGGCGCGGACGGGCTTCTCCCAGTCGGGCGTCGACTTGTAGTTGATCGTCTCCGCCGCGCCCATGGAGCGAGCCCGTTCGAGCTTGGCGTCGCTGCTGGATGTGACGATCACCCGCAAGCCGGCGAGCTTGCCGAACTGAAGGGCGAAGATCGAGACGCCGCCCGTTCCCTGGGTCACGATCGTTTGTCCCGGCCGGACGCCGCCCGTCTCAAACAGCGCGTGCCAGGCGGTCACCCCAGCGCAGGGTAGGGTCGCGGCTTCCTCAAAGGTCAACGAATCGGGCAGGCCGATCAGGCCGCATTCAGGGAGGACGACCTCCTCGGCCAGCATGCCGGGGATCTCGCCGCCGAGCGCCGATTTCGCCTTGAAGTCGTCGACCGGGCCGTCGACCCAACGGGCCATGAAGTTGCACGAGACTCGATCGCCCGGCTTGAACCGCGAAGCCCCAGGCCCGTTCTCCACGACCTCCCCGGCGCCGTCGGACATCGGCACGAGCGGCAGCTTGAAGTGGGGGTTGTACTGGCCTTTCGAGATCATCAGGTCCCGGAAGTTGAGCGAGGCGGCGCGAACGCGCACCAGGACCTCGCCCGGGCCCGGCTTCGGCGTCGGGACATCGGCGAGTCTCCATCCCTCGGGCCCGCTGAAATCGTGCAGATGGTAAGCTCTCATCCTATTGAACCTCCACTCGGATCGGCGGCGGTCGTTCGCCGCCCGACAGCCCAAGCGTAGGCGCGGACTCCTCGATTGGCCAGCCCCGGCGACTGGCCCCGGGCTCGCGCTGGCTGCTAGGATGGGACGTCGTCAGGCTGTGGAACCGCGGGGACGCCGTTGATTCGTCGCGTTGAAGGATGGTTTTCGTCGATCGCGCTGGGGGTGCTCGCCGTGGGCCCCCTGGCGGCGCTGGGGGTTTGTGCGCTCACCGATATCGGACCGGGGGGCGACTCGCGGGCGTCGCTGTTTCCGGCGGCCGTCCTGGTGCTCGACCCTTTCGTCTGGACGTGCTTCCGCGACAGCGCGGCGGTCGCCGGGCTTGCGGCGTTGGCGGCCGTGCTGGGGGGCGTGTTCGTGGGCCGGCTGATCGGTGAATCCGGCGGCCCGATCCGCGAGGCGGCCGTCCTGATGCTGACCGCTCTGGCCGTCTCCCCGCCCACCGTCCTGGCGTTGGCGACGGCCAGCGTGATCGACGCCTCCCCAGAGGGCCGGCCGCAGCTCCCTGCCTCGCTCGGCCAGTCGCGGTTTCTTCCGGCCGATCCCGGTTGGCCGGCCTGGCTGCTCGCTGCGGCCCTTCCCGGTGTGGCCGCCGGCGCATTGTCTTATGCGGCGGCCCTCGGTCGCCTCGACCCTTCCTGGCGAGACGCCGCCAGACTGGCCGGAGGCGCGGGAGCCCGGGGGTGGAAACGACTGGCCTGGCCCCTGCTCCGGCCGACGATGGGCCGAACCGCGGCCGTCGTCTTCGCCTGGACGCTCGCCGACCCAGGACCACCGCTGATTCTCGGCCTGCGGCGGACGCTTGGGAGCCAGATCGTCCTGGCGGCGGTCGGCGAGGACCCATTCCCAGGGCTGGCGTTTCTCGGACTGCTTGCCGTCGCCGCCTGCGCCGTCGTCCGCGCCGGACTGCGGGTCTGGTCTGGGCCCGACCGTCTGGAGCCCGCGAATGGAGGGAGCGACCTGCAGATCCGTCGCGAACCTGCCCCTTCACGAGTGCTCGCGCCGGCTGCGATTCTCTTCACGTGTTCATTGCTGATCCTGGCCGTCGTGATCGGAGTCGGCCGCGGGATGAAGGGGATCACCGAGGCGTCGGCTTCGCGAGGGACGACGATCGGGGCGGTTCTGGCCGACCCAACGGTCCGCCACGTCCTGAGCCGCTCGTTGATTCTGGGTCTCGGAGCGGCACTTCTGGCCGCTGTGGCCGGACGCCTGCTGGAACGCTTCGCGGCGACGGCGGGGGCTGCGGCGTCGGGCCGATTTCGACGGCTGTCTCGACTTCTCGCACCTCCGCCGCTGGTCGCCGGAATCATCGTCCCCGCTCTGGCTCGTTTGATCCGGCTGTCCGCGGCGTCCGGCCTGATTGCCCCCTCGCCCGCGCTCGCGGAGTTGGCTGCGTGGCTCGACGGCGATCGCGTCCCGCTGGCCGCGGCGATGCTGGCCGTCGCGGCAGCGATGATCGTCGCCCGCCTGGAAGACCGACCGCCCCGAACGTCTGAAGCAAACCGGGGCGCGGCGTTAGATGCCGCCGTCCTGGCCGGCGCCGGCCGGCGGCGAGCGCGACGGCTCGCCCTTGGAACGGCGTTCGGCGCCGGCTGGCGCGGGCTGGCGGCGGACGCAGCGATGGCTTCGGCCTGCATCGCGCCGGCGGTCCTGCTGCTGGCCTCTCCCCAAACCGCCACAATCGGCCCGGCGGTGCTCCTCTTCCACGAGCGCCCCGACGGCGGAGCCGCCATCGCGGCGTTTCTGGCGGTCGTCGCCTGGGTCCTGTCGGTCGCCTCCGCCATGATCCGCCCAAACCCCCGTCGAATCGCCTCGACGATCGAGGGCGCTGGCGCGTAGAATCGTGGGGATTCGAAACCGACGGCATCCTTGCCAGACAATCGGGAGAGCGGGCCGAAACCAGGCCCCGGGAGCGACGATGGGCACGGCGAAACTGGCGCTCGAAGACGGCTCGGTGTTTACGGGCCGCTCGTTTGGAGCGCAGGGCGAGATCGACGGCGAGGTCGTGTTCAACACGAGCATGACCGGCTACCAGGAGATCCTCACCGACCCCTCGTACCACGGCCAGATCGTGGCCATGACCTACCCCCAAATCGGCAACTACGGCGTCAACGCCGGCGACGCCGAGAGCCGCAAGCCGTGGGTCCGCGGCTTCGTCGTCCGTGAGCTTTCCGCCCGCGTCAGCAACTTCCGGGCAGAGAAGTCCCTGGAAGACTACCTGGCCGAAAACGGCGTCATCGGCGTGGAAGGGATCGACACCCGCGCCCTCGTGAAGCTGACCCGCGTCCAGGGGGCCATGAAGGGAATCCTGTCGACCACCGACCTCGACGACGCCAGCCTGGTCGCCAAGGCCAAGGCCAGTCCGGGCCTGGTCGGCCGCGACATCGTTCGCGACGTCATGCCCCACGACGCCGCCGTCTGGGAACCTGGCCTCGATCAGAAGTACATTTTCGACGCCTCGGGCCAGGGGAAGGTCGGAGCCCACCCGCAAATCAACAGCGGCAAACGCCCTCACGTCGTGGCGATGGACTTCGGCATGAAGTGGAACATCCCCCGCCACCTCGTCGACATCGGCTGTCGAGTGACGGTGGTCCCTGGGTCGACACCGGCCGAGGCGATCCTGGAACACCAGCCGGACGGCGTCTTCATCTCGAACGGCCCCGGAGACCCCGCCCCGCTCGTCGAGGCCACCCAGACCATCAAGACCCTGATCCGCTCGGCCGCCGATTCCCGGGGCGTCCCCATCTTCGGGATCTGCCTGGGTCATCAGTTGCTCGGCCAGGCCTTCGGGGCGAAAACGTTCAAGCTCAAGTTCGGCCATCGCGGGGCGAATCATCCCGTCCGCAACGAGGCTAACGGCAAGATCGAGATCACCACCCAGAACCACGGGTTCGCCGTCGATCCCGCGACGCTCCCCGCCGACGTCGTCGCCAGCCACGTCAATCTGAACGACCAGACGCTGGAAGGGCTGCGGCACTCCCGCCTCCCTATCTTCAGCGTCCAGTATCACCCGGAGGCCTCCGCCGGCCCCCACGACAGCCAGTACCTCTTCGACGAGTTCCGGGCGGCGATGGGTTGAGACGGCGGCCGAATTAGGCCGACCCGAACTCATTGACGGGGTTCTTTGCGTCCTGTAGTCTGTGACTTTACGATACCAAGCGACCGCAATGATCGGTCGCTGACCGCCCGGGGAGTGTGCGCCGTGGGTTCGACGTGCGTGGTCGGCCTCCAGTGGGGGGACGAGGCCAAGGGAAAGATCGTGGACCTGCTCTGCGACGAACATGACGTCGTCGTGCGGTATCAGGGCGGGGCGAACGCCGGGCATACGGTGGTCCACGAAGGGGTGACTTACAAGCTTTCGCTCGTCCCCACCGGGATTCTGCGCGAGCACGTCCAGGCGGTGATCGCCAACGGCGTGGTGATCCATCCCCCGGCGCTTTTGAAAGAGATCGCCTCGCTGGAAGCCCAGGGAGTGAAGTTCGAGGGCCGGCTGCATATCAGCGACCGCGCCCACGTCATCCTGCCGTACCACCTGGCCGAGGAACGGCTGACCGAGGAATCGTCCTCGGCGGCCGACCATCTGGGGACCACCCGGCGCGGCATCGGCCCCTGCTACAAGGACAAGGTCGGACGGGTCCACGGCGTCCGGATCGCCGACCTGTACCGTCCCGCCGAATTCCGCGAGCGGCTCAAGCGGATCGTCGACTACAAGAACCGTCTGCTCACCGCCATGCTCCCCGACTTCGAGCCGTTCGACGACGCTCGGGTCGTCGAGGAATACCTGGGATACGCCGAACGTCTCCGCCCGTTCGTCGCCGACGCCACTTCCAAGCTGCACGAGGCGGTCGCCGCCGGTCGCAGGTTGATGTTCGAGGGGGCCCAGGGCTCTTTGCTTGACATCGACCACGGCAGTTTTCCGTATGTGACCAGTTCCAGCAGCAGCGCGGTGGGAACGGCCCCGGGCTCAGGCGTGCCGGCGCGGTACATCGACCGCTGGATCGGCGTGGTCAAGGCGTACACGACCCGCGTCGGCGGCGGTCCGTTCCCGACCGAGCAGGACAACGAGATCGGCGAGCAGATCCGCCGCATCGGCCGCGAGTACGGCACCGTCACGGGCCGCCCTCGGCGCTGCGGATGGTTCGACGCCGTGGCCGTCCGTTACTCGGCCCGCGTCAGCGGCACGACCGAACTGGCCGTCATGCTGCTGGACGTCCTCAGCGGACACAAGGAACTGAACGTCGCCGTCTCCTACGAGAACAACGGCCGCAAGGTCGACGTCCTGCCGGCCTCCTTGGCCGACCTGGAACGCTGCCAACCGGTCTATGAAACGCTCCCC
Source organism: Paludisphaera rhizosphaerae (assembly GCF_011065895.1). NCBI lineage: Bacteria > Pseudomonadati > Planctomycetota > Planctomycetia > Isosphaerales > Isosphaeraceae > Paludisphaera > Paludisphaera rhizosphaerae. The sequence goes on from NZ_JAALCR010000001.1 coordinate 515,385, forward strand.
GGCTGGACCGAGGATCTCACCGCCGCGAGGTCATGGGACGACCTGCCGAAGACGGCGCGCGACTACGTCGAATACCTGGGACGGATCGTGGGCGTGCCGGTGTCGATCGTGTCGGTCGGGCCGGACCGCCGCCAGACGATCATGGTCCCTCGGGGCTGAAGACGCTATGAGAGCAGACGACCGCCCTCCGTTGAACATCACCGAGGAAGGCCGCTCGCGGCTGGACTCCTGGGGATTGAAGCCCGAACAACTCCCCCGGCACGTTGCCATCATCATGGATGGCAACGGCCGGTGGGCTCAGAATCGCGGCTTTCCCCGGGTGGTCGGCCATCGCCGAGGCATTCAGAGCGTCCGCGCGATGGTCGAGGAGGGCGTTCGGATCGGGCTGGAACAGCTCACGCTCTACTGCCTGTCGGTCGAGAACTGGAAGCGGCCGGCGCGGGAGCTTCGGTTTCTGATGCGCCTGCTCCGGCACTTCCTCGTCGCCGAGCGGGCCGAGCTGATGGATCAGAACGTGCGCCTTCAGGTCATCGGCCGACGCGACGGTCTGCCGCCTGAGGTGCTGGCTGAGATGGACCGAACCGTCGCCGAGACGGCCGGCAACACCGGGATGATCCTGCGGTTGGCGGTCAACTACGGCGGCCGGACGGAGATCCTCGACGCCGCCCGTCGGATCGCCGAGGAGGCGCGCGACGGCCGCCTCAATCCGGCGACCCTCGACGAGGCCACGTTCGCGTCGTACCTGGAAACCGCCGGCGCGGCCGATCCCGATCTCCTCATCCGCACGGCCGGCGAGATGCGGATCAGCAACTTCCTCCTCTGGCAGGTTTCTTACACGGAACTCTGGGTGACGCCCACGCTCTGGCCCGATTTCCGAGGCGGCGACCTGCTTCAGGCCTGCGTCGACTACGCAGCTCGCACGCGCAAGTTCGGCGGACTGCCGACCTCCTCGCTGGCCGCGGGAACGTCCGCGGGTTAGAGTGGATCGTTCGCCGCCCTCGCCTGAAGGGCCGGCGCTTTCGGAGACCTCTCGCCCCGCTGGTATTCATGCTTCGCACCCGCGTCGTCAGCGGCGTTCTGCTCGTCGCCTCCCTGATTCTGCTTCTTTACATCGACCAGGGGCTCGCCCCCTGGTTCCCGCTTTGGTTCCTGCTGGCGGCGTTCGTCATGGCGGCGGCCGGATGGGAACTGAACGGGTTGATGAAAGAGAGCCCGTCCCGGCCGAACCCTCAGGTTCTGGCCGGCGGCCTGCTGGCGATGCTCGCAGCCAACTGGCTGCCGCACCTGGTTCAGGACTGTCGCACATCCGAGGCGGTCTCGGCGATCGTGACGGAACCAAGCTCGACGGTGGCGGTCCTGGCCTGGCCGTTCCTCAGCTTCACCGTCGTCGTGATGGCGGCCTTCGTCGTCGAGAGCCTCCGGTTCACCCAGCCCGGTCGGTCGGTCGCATCGATCGCGGGGACGATTCTGGTCGTCGCCTACGTGGGAATCCTTGGGACGTTCATGATCCAGATGCGCTGGCTCGACGGCTCCAAGCACGGACTCGTCCCCCTGGCGTTCCTGATCGCCTCGGCGAAGGGAGCCGACACCGGGGCTTACACGGTCGGACGCATCGCCGGACGTCGCAAGCTCTGGCCGGCGATCAGCCCAAACAAGACAGTCGAAGGGGCGCTCGGCGGGCTGGCCTTCGCCACGATCGCGGCGGTTCTCGTCGAGGCGTTCGCGCGTCGCCTTCCCGTCGACGCACTGGGCTGGGCCGGAGCGGCGTTCTTCGGCCTGACGATCGGCGTGATCGGCCAGCTCGGCGATTTGATGGAGTCTCTCATCAAGCGTGACTGCCAGCGTAAGGACGCCTCGGCGGTCGTCCCAGGTTTCGGGGGCGTGCTGGATGTGCTAGATTCCCTACTCTTCGCCGCGCCCGTCGCCTACGGAATCTGGGCCTGGCTGGGACCATGAACGAGAATTCATCTTGCCTTCCCCCGTATTGTTTTCGACTCCCGGATTGGTAGCATATTTTATATGAAGGAGATGGCCGGGCCGGTCCCGAGTTGCTTCGCCGCCAGGGCGGATGCACTCATTTGGGCCGGTGAAAGGGGAGGTATGCCAGAAGTCACCATCGCGCTCGAGGGCCAGAACGAAGAGCTTGCGGTCTTCGGCAGCCGCGATCAGCACCTCCGGCAGATCCGCGACGCGCTGGGGGTGAAGGTTCTGGCCCGCCACGGCGAGGTCCGCGTCGAGGGCGAACCTACCCGCGTCGAGCAGGCCCGGGAGATTTTCGAGGGCCTGCGCTCCCTTTACCGCACTCGACGGACGATCCTCTCGGCCGACGTGGCCGAGCTCATCGACAAGGCCGTCCAGGCCCCCACCGAGCCCGGGATGGTGGAAATCCGCGAGGGAAGCCGCGTCGTTCGCCCACGGACGTCGGGGCAGAATCGCTATCTCCAGGCCCTCCGCGACAACGCCCTGGTTCTCTGCGTCGGCCCGGCGGGGACGGGCAAGACGTATCTGGCGGTGTCGCAAGCGGTTTCGTTGCTGCGACAGGGCCGGATCAAGAAGATCGTGCTGGTGCGGCCGGCCGTCGAGGCGGGCGAACACCTGGGCTTCCTCCCCGGCGACCTGGAAGCCAAGATCAACCCGTACCTCCGCCCCTTGCTCGACGCTCTCCACGACCTGATGCCCTACGACCAGATCCGCCGCTACATGGACAACGACCTGATTGAGATCGCCCCCCTCGCCTACATGCGCGGGCGGACTCTCAACGACGCGGCGATCATCCTGGACGAAGGGCAGAACGCGACGGTCTCCCAGATGAAGATGTTCCTGACCCGAATGGGCCAGAACTCACGAATCGTCGTCACGGGAGACGTCACCCAGGTCGACCTGCCGCCGGCGACCCGCAGCGGCCTGGCCGACGCGCTTGAGCGGATGTCGAGCGTCCCTGGCGTCGCCGCGGTGACGCTCGACCGGTCCGATATCGTCCGGCATCCCCTGGTTCAAGCCATCGTCGACGCCTACGAGGCGGCGGAAACCTCCGCCGCCGACCCACAGGAACGGATCGGGACGCCTGCGCGTCCCCATACCGAACCGGTCCAAACGCCCGCCTCCGAGGCGGAGCGAGCAACGACGTGAGGAACCTCTCCCGCCCCCCGCAACGTGCCTTCGTCGGCAAGGCCGACGACCCGCCTCGGGGATCGGTCGTGGTGCGCACGAGGCCGTGTGGCCTCGGCGCCGATCAGCGCGGCTCGCTTGAAGCGACGGCCGCGGCGATTCGAGTCGTCATCCATGAGCATCGGTAAACGGCGCCCGAAACCGAATCGGGCCCAACTTCGGTCCTTCCCCAGCGTCTCGCTCCAGCAGAGCCGCAACGCGAGACAGCGAGCGCGCCTCGTGAGCTTTTCGCTCATCGCGCTGACCGCTCTGGTGACCTCCGCCATCGTCCACGGCTCCGGACCGCCGTTCGTCTACCGCCTGGGCCAACGCCCTGAGCGCGAAATCCGCGTCAAGGTCAAGGAGTTCCGCATCCGGAACCAGACCAAGACCAGCAACCTCCGCCAGGCCGCCGCCGACCAGGTGCCTCTGGTCATGGTCAACGATCCGGCCCCGATCCGGGATCTCGCCGAACGGCTGGACGACCTGACCGTCACCATCGCCAAGTCGCAACGCTACGAGGATATGGACCCGGTCCTGATCTCGACCTGGAAGCTCAAGCCCGAAGCGTACCTCGACATCAAGGCCGCGACCGACACCCCCCAACGTCGGGACAACCTGCACGTCCAGATCACCAAGGCGTTTGAGCCGCTGCTGGACGCCGGCGTCCTCGGCCCTGGGGCTCTGCCGCGCAACGAGGAGTCGAGCCGGACGCTCTCGATCCGCAACGTCGGCCAATCGCCTGACGAGGCAAGGATCTTTCAGCGCGAGCGCGTGGTCCCGGAGCGGATCGTCAAGCCGGACGGCGCCGTCGCCAAGGAGTTCGTCGCGGCGTTCACCCCGAGCCGCGTGGGCGAGACCCTATTCCAACTCGTCGCCGACCGCCTGGACGGCCGTCCCACTCTGACCTTCGACCAGGAGGAGACCGCCCGCCTCCGCGAGGTCGCCCGCAACGAGGTCGGCGAGTGGTACGACCCCTACCGTGAAGGCCAGGTTCTGGTCGAACAGGGCCAGGCCATCGGCGAAGAGCAGCTCATCCTGCTTCGGATGGAACACGACGCCGCGATCGCCGAGCTGACCTTCGCCGAGAAGCTCCAGCGGGCCGGCGGCATCCTTGCCCTGGTCTGCTCGTTGTTCGTCCTGGCCGGATTCTACGTCGCCCGTCACGAGCGACGGATCGCGACTGACCTTGGCCGGACCGCCATGCTCTGCGCGCTGGTCGTCCTCTGTCTGGGAGTCGTCCGACTTCTCGCCAGCCAGGCGCTGAACGCCGAGTTGATTCCCGTAGCGGCCTCGGCGATGATCCTGGCGATCGCCTACAACCCGAGCTTCGGCCTGATGGCGACCTTCTCGCTGTCGCTGCTGACCTGTATGGCACTGGGGACGGGGATCGCCCACTTCCTCGTCCTGCTGGGAGGTACGGCTGCCGGCGTGCTGGGACTCAACGAGGTACGCACCCGCACCAAGTTGATCAAGGTGGGAGCGATTTCAGCAGCCGTCTATCTGATCCTCACCTGGGCCGCCGGCCTGTGGGAACACCAGCCGATCGAGCTGATCCGGAACGACGGCCTCTGGCGCGCAGGCTGGGGCTTGATGGCCGGCTTCCTCATGGGAGGCAGCCTCCCCTTCCTGGAGAACGCCTTCGGGATCGTCACGGGGATCAGCTTGCTGGAGTTGGGGGACAACACCCATCCCCTGCTCCAGGAACTCGTCCGACGGGCGCCGGGCACCCACAACCACTCGATCACCGTCGGCGCCATCGCCGAGGCGGCGGCCGAGCGGATCGGCGCCGACGGACTGCTCGTGCGGATCGGGGCTTATTTCCACGACATCGGCAAGATGCTGAAGCCCCACTACTTCATTGAGAATCAGGTGGGCTCCACAAACCGACACGCCAACCTCGCGCCGGCGATGAGCACGCTGATCATCATCGGCCACGTCAAGGACGGCGTCGACCTGGGCCGGCAGCATCACCTGCCCGAGCGGATCATTGACCTGATCGAGCAGCACCACGGCACGACTCTGGTGGAATACTTCTTCCACGAGGCGAATCGCCGGAACGGGGGCAATCCCGACGCCGCCGTCGTGCAGGAGAGCGCCTTCCGGTACCCTGGTCCCAAGCCGCAGACCAAGGAGGCCGGCATCCTGATGATGTCGGACTGCGTGGAAAGCGCCAGCCGCACTCTGTCCGAACCGACGCCGTCGCGAATCGAGGGCCTGGTCAGCGAGCTGATCGACAAGCGGCTCCGCGACGGCCAGTTCGACGAATCCGGACTGACGCTCCGCGAGATCGCCGAGATCCGCGACAGCCTCATCAAGTCGCTGATCGGGATCTACCACGGCCGCGTCAAGTATCCCGAACAGAGGACCGCCTGAACGTGTTCCCGCCGGACGACTCCATCCTTGACGACGAGTACGAAGACGAGGTCGAGGCCCCCGCGCGTCCCGACTTCGAGGTGGACGTCGTCGACTCCCAGACCTTCGTCGCAATCGACCGCCAGACCGTGCGGACGCTGGTCGAACGCGTTCTCCGCGGCGAGGGTGTGGAAGCCGCCTCGATCTCCCTGGCGTTCGTCGACGATCCGACGATCCATCGGGTCAACCGCGAACATCTCGACCACGACGAGCCGACCGACATCGTCACCTTCGCCCTGTCGGACGAAGGGGAAGACCAGCTCTCCGGCGAGTTGGTGATCTCGACTGAGACCGCTGCACGCCTGGCCGCCGAGCTGGGAGTCGACCCCTGGCATGAAACGGCCCTCTACATCGTCCACGGCCTGCTCCACCTCTGCGGTTGCGACGACCTGGATCCCGAGTCGGCCGCCGAGATGCGTATCCGCGAAGAAGCAGCCCTGACCCGCGTCGGCCTTCCCAATCCATTCCCCGCCGGCCGCCGTCCTACTTCCTGAACTGTTCCGACTCTGGAGACACCTCCGCGTGGACGGGCCGAGCTGGACCTGGATTGCGATCGTCTGCACGCCAATCTTCGTGGTGCATCTGATCGCAGTCGCACTGAACAAGGCGATCCAGTCGTATTCGAGGAGCCGCCTGGAAGAGCTAACGGAGGCTCGCGGCCGCCCGGATCGCGCCGAGGAGATCGACCGGCTGGACGTGCGGACGGGCCGTGCGGCGGAGGCCCTCGGCTTCCTGACCGGCCTGTTTCTGGCCACGGCCGCCGGGTTGGTGCTCGACCGTCAGGAGACGCTTGCCGACGATTTGCTCACGGTGCTGGCGATCGCCGCGCTGGGGGTCGGCGGCTACCTCGCGGCGGGCGTCGTTGGCCGTCTCTACGCGGAGTCGATCCTGGATCGAATCTGGCCGGCGACGGGGCTCGTTCGCCTCGCCGGCGCGCCCCTGAACGCCGCCTCGGCCTGGCTGGAGGAGCTTGTCGAGTGGGCCTCCGGTTCTGGGGAGAGCGTGGCTCGGCCGGCGAGCGTCGAGATCGAGGTGCCGGCCGACGTCGAGGACGACGAGGACCAGGAGCCCGAACTCCCCGAACTCGCTCGCGACGTCATCAGCGAGGTCGTGGAGTTGACCCGAACGGCCGTCTCGGAAATCATGCAGCCTCGAACGGCGATCGTCATGATTCCCGCGTCCGCTTCTGCGCGCGAGGCCGCTGAGAGCTTCCGCAAGACCGGCCGCAGCCGGATACCCCTCTATGGGCGTAATCGGGACGACGTCGTCGGCGTTCTCCTGGTCCGCGACCTGCTCGATCGTCTCGCCGCGGCTGCTCCGGGTGAGAACGTGCCCCTGGCCTCGATCGCTCGCGAAGCTTACTTCGTCCCCGAGACCAAGAACGCCTTCCAGCTTCTGGAAGACATGCGGTTCCGCCGCGCCCCGATGGCGCTGGTCATGGACGAATACGGCGGGGTCGCCGGCCTGGTCACGATGGAAGATCTCGTCGAACAACTCGTCGGCCCGATCCACGACGAGTACGACGCCCCCAGCGCCGACGACCCGGTCGTCCCGCTGGGCGACTCGGTGTTCGAGGTCGACGCCAGCGTCGACCTCGAGGAGCTGAACGAACGGTTCGGCATCCAACTCCCCACCGACGAGGAATATCAGACGGTCGGCGGGCTGGCGCTCCACGCGCTCGGCCGTCTTCCCGACCCTGGCGCATCGTTCCGTCGGGACGGCGTCGAGTTCACCGTTCTGGACGTGGGCGACCGTTCCATCCGACGTGTGAAGCTGGATCTCGCCCCGCACCCAGAGAAGGCCCGCGAGGCTGGCTCCTGACCGAAACTTCGCCTCAGCCGGCCACGCCCTTCCTGGACCGGAACAGGGCCGAGAGCAGGTAATAGACGATCGCCACCCAGAGCAACGACTGGAAGCCGCCGACCACCGACAGGTTCTCGCTCAAGCCTCCGAGGATCACGCCGCCCACGTTCGACCCGAAATCGACGTCCGGCCGCTGACTGTCCCGGAACGAGGTCGCGAAGATCACCCCGGCGAAGAAGACCGGCAGAAAGACCACCGTGCAGGAAACGACGGTCCGGATCGCCGGGGCGAGCGCCAGGTATTCACTCATGGGGATGAGGCTGTTCACCCCCAGCAGGAGGATCAGCAGGACGTAGTAAGGTGCGAGATTGCGGGGCCGGACCTTGAGCACATACAGATTGCTGACGAGGATCATCGCCAGGATCGCGCCGAAGACGACCGAGTTGACGACCCAGGTCGAGCCAAAGAGGAGGGCCATGTGGACGACCCCCTTGGTCTCCAGCAGCATGAAGCCCGCCCCCAGGAAGAACATCCTCCCGTTCGGCCGCACCGTCCGCACCGGGGCGAAGATCGCCAACAGCAGGGCGGACAGTCCCCCCACCACGGCCATCCCGCGCAGGCTGAGACCCGGAATCGAGGGTTCCTTCAGATACAGAAACGGCCAGTCGTCGGTCGGCGTGCGGTCGCCCGCGGCGACAGTCACCTGGGCCGGGCCGATCTTCTTGACGTGCTCGTCCTCGGGACCCCGGCCGTTCGACGGCGAGGCGCCGAAGTTCGTCATCGGCCGAGTTCCGTTCGGGTCGTCGGTCATCCAGTAGAATTCAGCCCCCGCGAACTTCGAGCGGATCCGCTCGACCACGTCCGAGCCAGGCTGGCCGACGAGCAGGAAGGTGATGAACCCCCGCTGGTTGTTGTCGGGGGAGATCTCGCCCTGGTAGGGGAGTGAGATCACCAGGGGCTTGGTCCCAAAGACCTTCTCCGCCAGGGTGACCAGGCGTCCGACGACCCATCCCTGGCGATAGTAGTTGTAGAGGGCGAACACGCCGTTGGGCTTGAGCTTCGCCTTTACGTCGCGGAAGGCCTGCTCGGTGAACAGGAAGCTCTCCAGGCGAAGGCTCGAATAGCCCGAATGGAGCACCAGCGAATCGACCAGGGCGTAGACCGCCAGGTCGTACTCTCGATCGGTGCGGCGGACGAAGCTGCGGCCGTCGTCCAGGTGGATCGAGACCCGAGGGTCGTCGTAGGGCTTGTTCGGATGGTCTCGGCGGCCGATCCCGTTGATGACGGGGTCGATTTCGACCGCGTCGACGTGTTTCGCGTCGTCGAGTAGGGCCGCGGAGACGTCGTTGCCCGACCCTGCGCCCACGATCACCACGTCGTCGAACGGCTTGCCGCCGGAGTCGCGGTTGAGCAGGTAGGGAAGCTGATATCCGGTCGCGTCGCCGCCGATCTTGTACATCGCCTGATGGTTCAGGTTGTTGACGTCGATGAACGCCTTGTCGGGCTTGTATGAGACCAGATAGTAGGGCGACCAGGTGTTCTCAACCGTCGTGCCCGCTGGCGCCGGCGGATGATCGACGCGAGCCGCGACCAGGAGAGCCAGGGCCGCAGCCGCCACGTGCGCTGATCGCCACTTCCAGCCGCGAACCAACGGCAGGCTCAGGACGAAGACGATCGCGAACCACGCCGACGAAGGGAGCTGATAGTAGGACGCCAGGCCAAACGCGATGATGCCCGCCAGGCTGCCGAGGATGTCGGCCGTGTAGGCGGCGATGCGGTCGGGGATCGCGTCGAACCGCCGCCCCATCTCCTGTCCCAGCCCGATGAACGCCACGGCGATCAGGACGAAGAAGAGCCCGGCGACGACCTCGATGGGAATTACGAACGAGGCCACGTCGCGAACGCGGGCGTCGGTCCCGAAAAAGATGAGTTGAGGCGACTTCTGGTCGCCCACGTCGATCAGAAGCCTCTCGAACCGGGCGTACGACCAGAGGATCGCGTAGCTGGCGGCGATCGCCGCGGCGGCGATGGGGCCGAATACGTTCGCCAGCGAAATCCGCCGTCGAGCGGCAAGACAGCCGACGGAGACGCCCAGGAACGAGGCCATCAGCACGCAGTTCGTGAAGAACGTCAGGAAGACGACCGTCGCCCCGAACCAACGGATGCAGGCCAACTCGTGGAAGAGGATCAGGAAGCTGACCAGGAAGAGGCCCAGGGCGGGCCGTTGGAAGGTCTCCCCTGCGGCCTCACTCTCGTTCGCCGCCGTCGCCGCACCGTCGCTCGTCACGGGCTTCTCCGATTCGCGCCGTCCTGCCCCTCGGGGTTCGCGACGCCTCTCGTGATCGTCAGGCCGTGAAAGCTCGCGGCCGCCGTCTCTCCCACGGGCGGCGTCCCACCGGGCGCCGTCGTCACGTGAGCATGGTACACGATCGCTCCCGGCCGCCGCGACTCCCCATCGCCCGTGGAGAGCGTGAGGGATTCATCCGGTTTCAAATAGTAGCGGGCGGCCTCCATCGGCTCGCGGATGAACCTCGGATCGCCGGCGTGGACCACGACGACCGCCTCTCCTCCCTGCCCCCGAATCCAGGCGGCGGCCGCTCGCCAATCGGCCTTATGGTTGGGCGCGTAGGTGACGACGGCCAGGCCGTAAGCCGCCAGGGCGGTGGCGGACGCCATGAGCGCGAGCCGCAGCCATCGAGGAACCTCGGCCAGCCCCGACGCGATCAGGAGAAAGTACGCCGGCGCGATGAACAACGTGTAGCGAGCTTGCCCGAAAATCGGCTGTCGAAGCCACGAGTAACCGTATATGAGGGTCGGCGGCACGACGAACCACGCCAGAGCCGCCAGCGAGGGTTCAGGCGTTCGCACGCGCAGGCGACCTTCGGAAAAGGTCGCCAGCCCGACGACGATCACGACGCCCCAGACCAACAGGCTAAGGCTGTTCCCGCCGAAGTATTCAATGGGCGTCGCCAGCAGGAATCGGATCGGATAGCGGGGGATCGGATAGTCGGTCTTCTGACCCAGGTATCGCGGCAGCCACGGCGCTGCGACGGCCGCGGCTCCGATCATCGCGGCCGCCCAACGCCCGGCGGGAAGTTTGCCGCAAAGCACCCCGATGATCCCGACCAACCCGTGCGCGGCGATCATGAAAACCGCCAGCGGATGAGCGTAGAAGAGCAGAGCCAACAACGCCCCATAAGCAATCCAGTAACGCGGTCGAGGATCGCGCCAGGCTGCCAAGAGCGCCATCCATGAGGCGACCGCCAGCAAGACGACCAGGGAGTACATCCTCACTTCCTGCGAGTAATACACCAGCGGCGGACAGACCGCGCAGAACCATGCTGCGATCTCACCGACGCGGTCGCTCCAGGCCCATCGCCCCTGCGCCAGGACCAACGCAACCGTCGCGACTCCCAGCGCGACGCTCAGCAGCCGGGCCGAAACCGACGAATCGCCGAAGGCTCGCATCCAGCCATGGAGCAACAACGGATGCAACGGCGCCCGCGAGCCGTCGATCCGGTCAAGCGTCTGAACGAGCTGCGCGACCGACGGTTCCCGCGCGGTCCGGATCGTGACGATCTCGTCGAACCAGAGGCTCCGGTCGTCGAGCCGGTACAGCCGCAGTCCCAACGCGACGGCCCCAATCAAGGCCCAGCGCAAGAGCCGGGGATCGACCCGAAAAGCGATGAAATCGGCGGCGGCGGGTCGGCCCTTTCGGTTGAACATCGCGGTACAATTGAATAGGGGTCGTGGCGGAATGGACGCGTCCTTGGGAGGGATTGTACCGTGCCCGCGAATCGCTCGCTGGCCCTGGTGGTCCGTACGGTCGACGTCTTCGACACCAGCACGGTGGCGACGCTCTTCACCCGAGAGATGGGGAAGGTCGCCGCGCTGGCGAAGGGGGGCCGGCGGTTGAAGTCGCCGTTCCAGGGTGGCCTTGACCTCCTGGGAGTATCCGATATCGTGCTGCTTCCCAAGGCGTCGGAAGCCCTCGATCTGTTGACCGAGGCCGCGCCGGTGGAGCGGTTCCCATGTCTGCGCCGCGATCTTGCGGCCCTGTATGCCGGCTACTACATCGCCGAACTGCTGACCGACCTGACCGACTACCACGACCCACATCCCAAGCTGTTCGACGCGGCGAGGATCACCTTGCGGCATCTGGGCCACGGAAGTTTGCGGGCGCGACGGGTCCTGAGGTTCGAGCTGGCCTGCCTGCGAGAGATCGGCCTGATGCCGACGCTCGACAGGTGCTCCCAGTGCGGCGAACCCCGGGAGCTGGGGGAATCGACGGCGTTCGGACCGGCGACCGGCGGAGTTCTCTGCCCGGCCTGCCGACCCGGCCAGCCCCACGTCATGACCGTCGCCGAGCGGACGATCGAGGCCCTTCAGGACCTCGCCAGCCCCGGCAACGCGTGGCGAGAGCGGGAAATGGCCGGATCCGAACTGGCCTCGGCCCGTCAAACGGTCGGCGCCGTGATCAGTCACGTTCTGGGCCATCGACCGCGGGTCTGGCCGTTCCTGGGAGTCTGAGCCGGTGGAATCGCCGAAAACGATCGTCGGCTCGAATCTAAACCGCGTCCCCGCGCTTCGAGTACGAGGTACCATGCCCCGATCGTCTCGAATCCAGGTCGTCGCGAAGTCGATGGTGGTCGTGGCGCTCGCGGCTGCGTCGACCGGCTGCCAGAGCTTCTCCCGGTCGTTCGCGCAATGGCGGGCGAGCTACGACTCCGACCTCGCGAAGCCCATCGACAAGGATGAGCTGGCCCGAGCCAAGACCGAAAAAATCGCCGACTCCAACACGCTGCTCAAGCGCTGGCTGAGCCCTCGCGACCCCGAGGCCGGCGGCGACGACAAATCGGGCGGAGCGGCCGCCGACCGCAATCCGACCGGCGAGGTTCTGGGCTCCAACGGCTGGCGGCCGTTCGCCAAACCTCCGCTCAATCCCGACGCCCAGAAGGAGCTCGGCGAAGCCGTCGCCCTTTTCGAGGCGGGCAAGCTCGCGGAGGCGGAGAAGGCGTTCATCAAGATCGCCAAGGATCGCAAGGAATCCCCGTTCGGCGAGAAGGCCCAGCTCTTCCTGGCCGAGACCCAATTCAAGCGCAAGAAGTACGTCGCCGCTCACGACAGCTACGAGAAGCTCTACGCCGACTATCCGGGAACTCTGCACACCGACAAGATCGCCAGCCGCGAGTACGAGATCGCCCAGATCTGGATGGCCCAGAGCGACAGCAAGGTGAAATCCGATGAGCAACTCGCCTGGTACACGCACTTCACCGGCGAGCAGCCGTTGATCGACACGCGCGGTTCGGCCCTGAAGGCGCTGGAGCACGCACGGCACAGGTCCCCCGACGGCCCGCTCGCCGACGACTCCGTCATGCAGATCGCCGATTACCACATGGAAAACGCCGACTTCGAATCGGCCGCGATCTACTACGACGAGATGATCCAGAGCCATCCCAAGAGCCCGTTCCTCCAGAAGGCCTATCTCGGAGCGATCGACGCCCGGATGAAGGGCTACCTCGGCCCCGCCTACGACGGCGAAGGCCTCGAAGAGGCCCGCAAGCTCGTCCGCCAGACGCTGGCCGCCTTCCCAGAGGATCAGGCGAACTCCGAGCACCTGTATCACACGCTCGACCTGATCAACGACCAGGACGCCGAACGGACCTACAACATGGGCGCCTACTATAAAAAGGTCGGGAAGGTCACGGCGGCCGAGTATTACTTCGGCAAGATCCCCCAGCGCTGGCCCAACAGCCCCTGGGCCGTGAAAGCCAAGGAAGACCTGGCGCAGCTCGCCAAGATGCCGCGCAAGGCGACGCTCCCCAGCAAGATCCTCTCGCAGCCCGGCGCCAACGATCCCTACTACAGCGCCGGCTCCGGCATGATGGGCGGAATGGGCGGGATGGGCGGCGGAATGGGCGGCATGGGAATGAATCCCGGCGGCATGATGTGAGCGTCCACGAAGGAACGATCCCGCGGCGCTTCGTAACGGCCGACGGGAAGATGGCCCAGGAAGAGGCTGCCATGCTTCGTCTCCCCCTCCCGATCGCGGTCGCCGGGCTTCGGCTCGGCGTCGCCGTTGCGATGCTCCTGTGCGTCGGCGGCTGCGGATACTCGTTCCGCGCCCCTTACGACAAGACGGTGCAGACGGTCTTCGTACCGATGTTCAAGTCCCAGACCTTCACGCGCGACGTCGAGAAGATGCTGACGGAGCTCGTTCAAAAAGAGATCAGCCGGCGGACCCCCTATCGGCTCGTCTCCGATCCGGACCGGGCCGACACCGTCCTCAGCGGCACGGTGAACTTCGTCGACAAGAACATCGTCGTCGAGAGCCCGTTCAACCTGCCTCGCCAGTTGACCCGGACGGTCAACGCCAGCGTCAACTGGGTCCACAACCCGCCGACGGAAGCCGAGAAGAACCGGCAGCCGACGATCATCTCCGACACCACCAACTTCGTCACCGAAGTCGGCGAGACGTCGCTCACGGCGACCTACCAACTCTGCCAGCGCCTCGCCGACCAGATCGTCGATATGATGGAACAACCGTGGTACACCGAGGAAGACCTGAGGTAATGCGTCGGGGGCGTCGATCGTGGCAGTCGTCTGGGAATCGCGGAACCGGGTCCTGATCGCCGACCCTGTCCCCCGCGTCATGGGAATCGTCAACGTCACTCCGGACAGCTTCTCCGACGGCGGCCGATGGGCCGGTGCGGACGCGGCCGTCGAGCACGGCCTGCAGCTCGTCGAGGAGGAAGCCGACATCCTGGACGTTGGCGGGGAGTCCACCCGCCCCGGAGCCGACGTCGTCCCCGTCGCCGAGGAGATCCGCCGCGTCGTCCCCGTCATCGAGCGACTCGTCGCGGCCGGCCGGCCGATCTCGGTCGACACAATGAAGCCCGAGGTCGCCCGCGAGGCCCTCGCGGCCGGAGCCTGCATCATCAACGACGTCTCCGGACTCCGCGAGCCAGCGATGGCCGAAATCGCCGTCGACGCCGGTGCGGCGGTCGTCGTCATGCACATGAAGGGAACGCCCCAGACGATGCAGGACGACCCTCAATATCACGACGTCGTCGCCGAGGTCTTCGACTACCTCGCCGAGCGGGTCCGATGGTGCGAGTCGATGGGGATCCCCCGTTCGCGGGTGGCCGTCGATCCGGGGATCGGATTCGGCAAGACGTACGAGCACAACCTGCTCCTCTTGCGGAACCTGGATCGATTCGCGACGCTGGAATGCGCCCTCTTACTGGGCGTCTCGCGGAAGGGTCTGCTCAAAACGATGACCGGCAAGGGGATGGCCCAGCGGCTGACGTCGTCGGTCGTCTGCTCGCTGGTCGGCTGTACGCTGGGCGCGAACATTGTCCGCGTGCACGACGTCGGACCGATGATCGACGCGATCAAGGTCTGGAAGGAAATTCGAGGTTGGGGGTCGGACGATGGCTACCGGGACGGAATCGGCGGTTGAAACCCTGAATGAAGACGCCCGGGACGTTGAGACGATCTGCCGTGAGTTGGCCGTCCGCGCCCGCCAGGCCGCCCGCTCGCTGGCGACGGTCGGCCCCGGCGCCAAGGACGCCTGGCTCGCCGCGGCGGCGAGGGCTCTGGAGACCCGCACCGACGAACTACTGGCGGCCAACGCCCTCGACGTTCAGGCTGCGCCCGGGCTCGGCCTGAACGCGGCGGCCATCGATCGCCTGACGCTCAACCCCAAGCGGATCGGCGAGATGGCGCAGGCCCTCCTCGACGTGGCCGCTCTGCCCGACCCCGTCGGCGAGGTCGTCCGGTCGAGCCGTCGCCCCAACGGGATCGAGGCCGTCCAGGTCCGCGTGCCGCTGGGGGTGATCTTCATGATCTATGAGAGCCGCCCCAACGTCACGGTCGACGCCGCCGCCATCTGCGTCAAGAGCGGCAACGCCGCGATCCTCCGCGGCGGCAAGGAGGCGATCCACTCCAATCGAGCGCTTCACCGGATCCTCGCCGACGAGCTTCCCTCGCACGGACTTCCCGCCCACGCCGTTCAGCTCGTCCCCACGACCGACCGCGCCGCGGTGGGGACTCTGCTGAACCTGCCCGAGTACATCGACCTGGCCATTCCCCGGGGCGGCGAGGGCCTCATCCGTCGCGTCGTCGCGGAGGCCCGCATGCCCGTGATGAAGCACTATCAGGGCATCTGTTCGGTCTACGTCGACCAGGCCGCCGATCCGGACGTCGCCACCCGAATCATCGTCAACGCCAAGGCCCAGCGACCCGGCGTCTGCAACGCGGCCGAGACGCTTCTGATCCACCGCGCGATCGCCCCTTCTTGGCTGCCTCAGGCGGCCGTGGCTCTCAAGGCGGCCGGCGTTACGCTCCGCGGCGACGAGAAAGCCTGCGAGATCGTGCCCGACGCCGCGCCGGCTTCTCCGATGGACTGGGACACGGAGTTCCTCGACAAGATCCTGGCCGTCAAGGTGGTGGACTCGATGGACGAGGCGATCGATCACATCGCCCGCCACGGCTCGTCCCACACGGAGGCCATCATCACCCGCGACCTCGCCGCAGCCCGTCGATTCGTCGCCTGCGTCGACAGTTCGGCCGTCATGGTCAACGCCAGCACCCGGTTCAACGACGGCGGCCAGCTTGGCCTCGGCGCTGAGATCGGCATCAGCACCGACAAATACCACGCCCGCGGCCCCTGCGGACTCCGCGAGCTGACCTCCACCAAGTGGATCGTCTACGGCGACGGCCAGATCCGCGAATAACGTCCCTGATCGGGTCGGCGTTCGGCGAAGGTTCGACAAGCGGCACTTGCGCGGCAAGACTGTCCTGAACGAACCACGAGCCGGACACCGACACGATGAGGGCGCATTCATGAAGTCGCGACGAACCCAGGCGTACCGTCCGCTGGCGGAGCAGGTGGAAGAACGATTTCTAACCGCGTCGATCGCCGACCTGCGAGCCGCGCGTGCTGAACATCTGGCCGAAGTCCGCGCCCTCCGGGCGAACAACGCCGCGCTGAGACGCCTGTCCGCGCACACGCCTGGCGTCACCATGCCCGGCGCGAACGGCCCGACCACCAACGTCGGAGCGGGTTCGCTGGGAAATCAGGGCGCCCCCACCGGTGCGGATTCGACCGGCAACGTCTACTACGGCGTCGTCACGATCAAGAACACGACCCAGGCGACTGTCTCGTTCAACATCTCAGCGTCGACCTACCAGGGGGGCAAGTTCTTCGCCTTTACGCTCAAGCCAGGCAAGAGCGAGGTCTTTTACGCCCCTTACGGCGGCCCGCTCAACTCCGCGCCTTCGTTCCAGGTGAGCTTCGACTCAACCAACCGAAACGTGACGTTGCTCGCCGACGTGAAAACCGTCTACGCCTCGGCGAGGTGGACGCCGACCAACGTGAACCTCGGCCGTCCCTACGCGATCATCGCCGGCACCGGCTACCTTCAAGTGGTTCCCACCTGACCGCTATTCGGGCGCATAAGAAAGGGCCGGCCGCCCCCGCATGGAGACGGCCGGCCCGTACATTTGATTGCAACGCTTCCCGAATCAGCGGACGTTCGGGGCCGAGAGTTCGCGGGCCTTCTGCACCATCCGCATGAACTCGCTCCGGTATCCCGAGGGATCGTGGGCGAGCGTCGGCGAGGCCAGTTCGATCACGGCGGAGTAAGTCAGGCTCCCGACCGACGGCGAGTGCCTCAGGAGCATGCCGAACCCGGCGACGGAAGAGGCGAACTTGAAGTCGTCCGAGGCCTCCGAGTAGTCCAGCCCCCGGTCGGCGACCGGACGCTCGATCAGGGCGCTGACGTTCCCCTCGGGCTTCTTGTAACGGATCCGGACCGTGAACGAGTCGGGCGACATCGCGCCGGCCGTGGGTTTGGCCGGGGCTTCGGCGGGGACGATCTCGTAGAGAGCCGTGACGTGGTGCCCAGCGCCGACCTCGCCGCCGTCCTTCTGGTCGTTGGCGAAGTCTTGGTTGGGCATGACTCGGTTTTCATAACCGATCAGCCGGTAAGCCTTCACGAGTTCAGGCTTGAACTCGACCTGAATCTTGACGTCCTTGGCGATGACGTCGAGCGTCGCGCCCATCTCCTCGACGAGGACCTTGTGGGCCTCCTCGGGTTGGTCGATGTAGGCGTAGTGGCCGTTTCCCTTGTCGGCGAGCTTCTCCAGCGTGCCGTCCTTGAGGTTGTCCATGCCGAAGCCGAGCACGGTGAGGAAGATCGGCTGAGCCCCCTTGGCCTTCGACTCGACCTGTTGCACCAGTTCGTCCTGGTTGGTGACGCCGACGTTGAAGTCGCCGTCGGTGGCCAGGATGACGCGGTTGATGCCGCCGTTGATGAAGTTGGACGCGGCCTGGGAATAGGCGAGCTGGATCCCCGCCCCGCCGTTGGTCGAGCCGCCGGCCTTAAGCTCCTCGATCCGGGCCAGGATCTCCGCCTTCTTCAGGCACGAAGTCGACGGCAGGACCAGTCCGGACGCCCCGGCGTAGACGACGATCGCCACCCGGTCGTTTTCGCCCAACTGCTCGACGAGCTTCTGGAGGCCCCACTGCACCAGCGGCAGCTTGTTAGGCTGATCCATCGAGCCTGAGACGTCGACCAGGAAGATGAGGTTGCTGGGCTTCCGAGCCGCCTG
The DNA here is from genome assembly GCF_011065895.1 of Paludisphaera rhizosphaerae. Lineage (NCBI taxonomy): Bacteria > Pseudomonadati > Planctomycetota > Planctomycetia > Isosphaerales > Isosphaeraceae > Paludisphaera > Paludisphaera rhizosphaerae. Next base: position 533,367 of record NZ_JAALCR010000001.1, read on the forward strand.
CCCCAGCGGCTTGCCGGCGATCCCGATCCGGGCCAGTCGGTGGCCGCCGTTCCACGGGCAGCGGGCGGTCTCGACGTGGATCGCGAACGGGTCCGGGCTGTTGGCGGCCGGCGGAGCGTCCTGATAGGGGAAGTAGTTGAGCAGTTCCTCGATCCGAACCTCGTCCCGAGCCGGCAACTGATTCTGCTGAAGCAGAGAGCGGCGGACGATCGAGTACGAGGCAGTGTCAACGTCGATGGCGAAGGTCGAAGCCGCCTCCTGGCTCGTCAGAACGAACGGGTTCTCCTCGACGACAGGCTCGGGCTCAGACTGTGCGGCCGGGGCGTCCGCGAGTTGCTCGTGGTCACGGACCTGGACCGACGGATCGACGGCCTGCAGTTGCTGCATGACCTCAGACTCTTTCTGGACCCCTGGCTGGCCTGCGGCAAGGGCCGAGGGCACCTGGCCGGGTTGTTGATCAGACTGCTGATCTCGACCGGCTTGCTGGCCCTGCTGCTGACCTTGGCCTTGCTGTCCTTGCTGCTGGGCTTGAGCCTGGCCTCGCTGCCCCTGTTCACCAGCCTGGAGCTGATCCTTGCCGCCCTGCTGGTTCTTCCGGTCTGACCCTTGGAGCCCCGGGATCTGGCCGGCGTCGAACGCGAGGGACTTGTCGGACAACTCCTTGACGGCCATCGAGTCCGACTTCGCTCTCGATGAGGCCGCTGAGAGCGACTCCTGGGACGGCTTGGCTTCGGAAAGTCGGACGTCCGCCTCCGGCTTGATCCCCAGCGCCACCGCGGGGCCAGTCGAGGCGGCCGCGGCTTCACCCCGAGGCTGTGAAACACGCCCTCGGAGCTTCTCCAACTCCTCAGCCTCTTGCTTCATTGGGGATAGGGACCGAGTCGAGTTCTGAGCGAGCGCTAGATCCGAACGCCCGAACGATTCCTGAGTCTGTCCAAGGCTCTTCTGCTCTGGGACAAGGCCCCGTTGATTTGCAGGCTGCTGTCCAGGCTCCCCAGGGTTCGATGCCTGCGCCTCGCGGCCGATAGCGGGCCGACCGCTGGCAAGTCGATTCGCCCGTCTCGCTTCCGACGTGGGGTTCCTCATTGCGATAGGCGCCTGTGGAGGTCCACCAGCCAATCCCGGTCCCGCCATGCCGCCCATCATTCCGGGTCCGATCATGCCGCCCATTCCGCCCATCGATTTCGATGCGTCGCCAGGAGAACCCGGTGTGGCATCGACGAGCTTTCCGTAACGGGGAGCCACAGACGGCCTCGCCGCGGACGCCGAACCGAAGCGTACGTCACTCGGCTGAGAGGCCGCGGGCGGAGCCGGATTGGAGGCGAGAGACGACATTTCGTCGCTCGGCCCAGGATTCGCCATGCGGGCGCGAGTCGCATCGGGGGTCGGCCCAGGATCCCTGGTACGGACATGAGTCGCACGCGGTTGAACTTCTTGAACTTTCCACGCCGCGTAGCGGGCCGTCAGTTCCGGCTGCATCGTCGGCCACAGAACGCCGATCGTCACGGCGACCATCACCGTCGCGGCGAGCGAGAGGACGGCCGGCGATCTCCAAAACGGTCGCGGCTTGCGGGTCGGCTCGTCCGCGGCGACAAGGCGCGGAGCGGTCGAGACAGCCGGCGCGAAGTCGGCGGTCTCGCGGGTTTGCTCGTCGTGGAGTTGTTCGGTCAGCCAGCTTGCGGTCAGGCGGATCTGTTCGACCTCGCGGGCCAGGTCGGGGTGATCGGCCAGGAGTCGTTCGATGGTATTCTTCTCGGCCTCGTCCAGTTCGCCGAGGGCGAAGGCGGTGAGCCGGGGGTCGTCGATGTCGAAGCTCATCTTCGGTCTCTCCTTTCTGGGCTCGCGGTTCAGGCGCCCGCCTCGGCGGGCTGGCCGTCGAACAGGCGGCTCCGGAGGGTCTTGATCCCGGCGTGGATCAGATAGCCGACGTTGGAAACGCTATGGCCGCTGATCCGGCTGATCTCCTGGTAAGAGAAACCGTTCTGAAACTTCAGACGAATGACCTCGCGTTGATTGGGGGGCAGCGTGTCCAGCAACGTGAGGACTCTCGCCCCCATGTCGTGGCGCTCGGCGACGTCGTGCGGCCCTGGGGTCGGGCTCAGGCAGCGGTCGACTTGCTCGTCGTGCAATCGTGTCATGCGATGCTCCTTCCGCAGGACGTCCAGCGCGCGATTGCGGCAGACTGTGAACAGCCATTCGGCCAGATGGCCGTCGACCTCCGATCGAGGCCGGGCGCAGAGGCGCAGGAAGACGTCCTGCACCACGTCGCGGGCCGCTTCGGAGTCGTTGAGGAGACGTCGCGCGTAGAGCGTGAGGGGGCCCTCATAACGAGAGACCGCGTCGCGCACCCACGCGTCGCCTTGGGGGTCGGGTTCACCTGCCATCGGCGTGCTCGATAAGGGACGTGTTCCCGTTCATCCTGACAACGGCCCAGTCCGAAGCCTCTTAGGCCCGGCCGAGAATTTCGTCGAAATCCCCGACCGTCGCCGTCGCGAGTCGCACCTCGGCGCTGGCGTCGGCCGCGCCCGCCTCTTATGCTGGCGATGCGGTCCAGCCGCCCAGAATACCATCGAAAGCCGTACCCGAGCGGCACTTGGAGAATCTCCCGGATGTCCAGACTCCGTCGATCGGCCCCCCTCCTCCTCTCCTTTCTACTCGCCCTCATCGCCAGACCACTCCCCGGCCAGGAGCCGACGCCCCTCGGCTTTTCGCCGGCAGCCCGCGCCCCGCACCTGGACGCCGAGCGCAAGGCCCAGGCCGTCCCGACCGCCGACAACGCCCGCAAGTGGCTGCGGACGATCACCGCCGAGCCCCACCCCGCGGGCTCCCCGGCCGACGAAAAAACTGCGAAGTTCGTCCGCGACAGGCTCGTCGAATGGGGATGGAAGGCCGAGATCGTCCCCTATGAGGTGCTCCTCAACCAACCCTCCGCGCCGCCGACGCTCGGCATCGACCGCCCCGACGCCCTCGATCTGGACATCGACGAGGAGCCGATAGCGACCGACAAGGACTCAGCCAACTCCAACGCCTTCCCCCCCTTCCACGGCTTCGGCGTCTCGGGCTCGGCGTCCGGACAGGTCGTCTACGCCAACTACGGCAAGCCGGAGGACTTCAAGCAGCTCGAGGATCTGGGAATCGACGTCCGCGACAAGATCGTCCTCTGCCGGTACGGCGGCCTCTTCCGCGGATTGAAGGTTCTGAACGCCCAGCGCCGGGGAGCGAAGGGGATCCTGATTTACTCCGACCCCGGCGACGACGGCTTCGCCAAGGGGGACGTCTACCCCGACGGTCCCTTCCGCCCCGATTCGGCCGTCCAGCGCGGGAGCGTCCAGTTCCTTTCGCTCGGCCCCGGCGACCCCTCCACCCCCAACGGCCCGTCGATCGCCGGCGCGGCTCGACTGCCGATCGACGTTCGCTTCGGCTTCCCGCTCCAGTTCGACGAGCAGGTCAAGGAATGGGAGGCGAAGACCGGCCTCAAACGCCACGAGTATTTCGCGACGATCCCCTCGATCCCGATCGGCTACCGCGCGGCGAACGAGCTGCTGACTCGACTGGCCGGCGCCAACGCCCCTAACGGCTGGCAAGGCGGACTGCCGACCGCCTATCACGTCGGCCCCGGACCGGCCGAAGCGACGATGACCGTCTCGACCGAGTACAAGGTCAGGACGATCTGGAACGTGATCGCCGTACTCCCCGGCTCGGTCGAACCCGATCGCTGGGTCATGCTGGGCAACCACCGCGACGCCTGGGTCCACGGGGCCGTCGACCCCGGCAGCGGCACGGCCGCGACCCTGGAGACCTGCCGGGCGCTCGGCAAGGCCGTGAAAGACGGCTGGAAGCCGCGCCGGACGATCCTCTACGCAAGCTGGGACGCCGAGGAATACGGCCTGATCGGCTCGACCGAGTGGGCCGAGCAGTTCGCCGCCGACGTCGACCGCAAGGCGGCCCTCATGCTCAACGTCGATTCGGCCGTCAGCGGTCCCGAGCTGAGCGCCTCGGGCGTTCCCTCGCTCCGCGACCTGGTCCTCGACGCCGCCGCCACGGTGACGGACGCCCGCACGGGCCGCCCCCTGCGCGACATCTGGCTCAGCGCCCGGCGCTCGGGCTGGGTGTCGTCGAGCCCTCTCGTCCTGGCCGACCCGTTCTGGGCCCGCAACGGCCAGCCGGCGAAGCCGCTGGGCTTCGTCCCGCAGATGGGTCCGCTTGGTTCCGGTTCGGACTACACGGCGTTCCTGGACCACCTGGGCGTGCCGGCGATGGACGTCGATTTCTCCGGCAAGTACGGCGTGTATCACTCGATCTACGACGACTTCAACTGGATGGAAAAGTTCGGCGACCCCGAGTTCCTCACGCACGCGACCGCCGCCCGGCTCTACACGGCGATCCTGATGCGAGCTGCCGGCGCTGAGGTCCTCCCCTTCCGCTTCACCGCGTACGCCGACGCCCTCCGCGGCTACGTCGACGAGTTGCGGCTGATGCACGTTCGCCAGGTCCGCAAGGCGGCGACTCCCCCAGCCGACGAGAACTTCGAGGGCCTCCCCGCCCTGGCCGACGCCGTCCTCGCCTTCGACGCCGAGGCCCGCGCGCTCGATGCCGCCCTCGTCGCGGTGGCGAACCAGGACGGCGCGCGTCCTGAAAAGCTAGAGGCGTTGAACGAGGCCCTGACGCGCATTGAGCGTGCGTTTCTGCTCCCCGAAGGACTCCCCGGCCGAACCTGGTTCAAGCACGGCGTCTACGCGCCGGGGCTCACCACCGGATATGCCTCGTGGCCGCTGCCAGCGATCCGCGAAGGGATCGAGCTGAACAAGCCCGACCTCGTCAAAACGGGCGTCCCAGCCACCGTCCAGGCCATCGCCCGCGCCTCCGCCGCGATCCACCAGGCCGCCGCGATCGCGACGCAACCCTGACGAATCGCCGCGACGTTCAACACGGCTCGCCGATCATTTCGAGTATTAGTCGATACATTTTTACATCAATATCAGTTTGAAATCGGGTGCCATGGCCACGCTTGCGTGGCCATGTGATCGGCGACGGCCAAGCGTTCACACACAACGGACGGCCGATCCTTCCTCGGTCGTGTTGAGCGAGGAATGTTCGACGATCAGCCGCCTCGCTCCATCTACGGTTTTCGCCGTTGACAACTACGGTGAAAACCGTAGACTCATACGCACGGTCGGACGAAAGATCGACGACCTTCATCCGGGAAAGGAGTCTCGATCCCCATGGCGCGTCCCCGCGCGGAGCAGCCGACGCCCGGCGAGCTTGAGGTCTTGAAGGTGCTCTGGGAGATGTCCCGGCCGGCGACGGTCCGGGAGGTCCTCGACGTCCTCAACGCCCAGGCGGAGAAGCCTCGGGCCTACACGTCGGCCATGAGTCTGCTGAATGTGATGACGGACAAGGGCCTGCTGCGACGATCGCCGCAAGGTCGGGCCTTCGTCTACGAGCCCGAAAGCGGCCGCGAGCCGACTCTGCGATCCATGCTGGGCGAGACCCTGCGCCGGGCCTACGACGGCTCGGCCCGCCTCCTCGTCGCCCACCTGCTCGACCAGTCGTCGCCCTCGGCCGAGGAGCTGGACGCCATCCGCACGCTCCTCGACGAATACGCATCCAAAACCCCCGAGCCCGACCCGAAAGGAGGCGGATCATGCTCGACTTCGCGACCGAGGCGACGCAAGGGCTAAGCGATCTGATCTGGCTGGCTCTGCTGCATTCAACCTGGATCGGCCTGGCGATCGGCTCAATCTCGGCCGTCGCCGCCTGGCTGATCCCCCCGGCCGCGCACCGCGCCCGGCACCTGATGCACCTCGCGGCTCTCGCCCTCCTGTTCGGTGGATCCCTGGTTGGAGGCGTCGTCCAGACAGGGTTCAGTCGAAGCGAGACCGAACCGCGGGTCCAGGGGGTCCCCAGCGCCGTTGAACGCTCCCCGGAATCGATCACTCTGCGGATCACCCCGACCGAACCGGCGGAGTCGCCGCCGCCGTCTCCCTCACCCCGCGGAGAAACGCACGTCGATGTTGGATGGATCAAGGCCAGGGCCGCGTCGGTCGTCCAGGCATTGCGACCCGTCGCGATGGCCGCGTGGTGCCTCGGGGCCGCGACGTTCGGGTTGATGCTGGTGCTGGGCTCGTCGAGCCTGAGGAGGATTCGTCGGGAGTCGACGCCGGCCGAAGTCCTCGACGGCCGCGCCCGGACGTTCTCAAGGCTGCTGCGACTCCGCCGCGTCCCCGAAATCCGCGTCCATTCGGGGATCTCCGAGCCATGCCTCGCCGGCCTCGTTCGGCCGGTCGTGCTGCTCCCAGCCGACTGGCTCGCAACGGCGACCGTCGACGAGGTCAACGCCGTCCTCGCCCACGAGTTGTCCCACGCCCGACGCCTCGACCACCTGACGTATCCAGCGCTCCGATTCGTCCAAGCGTGCTTGTTCTTTCACCCCTGCGTCTACTGGCTGTCTCGAAACGCCCGACGCGAGGCCGAGCACGCCGCCGACATCCTTGCCGCACGGATCACAGGCGATCCGGCTGCGCTGGCCCGAGCCCTGGAATCGGTCGCGCGCCTTCAAACCCGTCGCCCCACCATTCATCGACTCGGTCTCGCCCTCGGCGGCGAGCGCTCCTCACTTCTGCCTCGAATTCAGGAGTTGCTCGGCATGACGCCCAAACGCCCTCGCCCAATCATTTGGCCCCTCGCCGCGTTCCCGGCCGCCGTCGTCTTCGCGGGGATCGCCGCGACGGCTCGTCCCGTGCCGAACCTGGACGGCCCTTCGGCCTTCCCCTCCGCCGCATCGGCACCGACTCCCAAGAGATATTTCCCACGTCCGAAGCCGCCCGCCGCGCCGGTCCCTCTGACCCGAGAGGAGCGCAAGCGGTTGTTATGGATGGACCGGCAGAAAATTACGGCCGAGGACCAACGGAGGCTCGACTCTCTCGCCAAGATCTCCTTCAAACTCCAAACCTTGAATATGACGGAATCCGCCTGGCGTCGACTCTCCAAAGAGGGATACCACGATCTGAGCACGCTGCAACCCGGCCGTGCCTGGCGAGTAGACACGACGACCCTGAATACGGAACTGAGTCGGCTCGACTCCTCCGAGCTTAAGAGGACGCCGGGGACCCCCAACACGCAAACTTATTACGAGGGTGTTCAGGGTGGAATTCGATTGATACACGGCGGCACGAGCACAGCCTCGTCCTGGACGGCATGTACGAACCAGAGCGACTTCCGCCTGACGGTTGGTCTGCCGTTTCGCGATGGGACTTTGGTCGACGCGCTCCGGACCGAGTACGAACTGAAGATCGAACTCGAACAGCTCGTCGGTGCCGTCGCGTTGAAGGTTGTTCTCGACGTCCAGCCGTCCGTCAGAACACTGATCACATGGAAGGAGGAGGGGCAATCCTCGGAGATGCAAGAAACGCAACTCAATAATTGGATACCTCTCGAAGTCGAGGGCTGGGTGCCTGCAGGATCGTCGGTGCTGCTCGACACAGCGGTGTCGGTCGGTGCTGAGCCGATCGATCCGAAACATCTCGAGGATCGATTGGGGGACAGACGCGACTACATACTCATCACCCCAACTGCGGCGGTCGAGTCGGAGTAGCCGACCATACCCGATCGCCTGGAAGAATGGCCTTTCGTAGGGTGGGTACGGCATTCGGACGATTCCGTATCGGGCGTAGACCATATTCCTCAATCAACCCGGGAGGATGAGGAGGCGAACCATGTCAGGATTCCCTACCCCAACGCTGCTGCAGTTGAGCGATCTGGTCTGGATGTCGCTGCTGCACGCGACCTGGCTCGGGTTCGTCATGAGCCTCGCGGCCAAGGTGGCTGCATCGCTCGGATGGCCTGCGTCGCATCGAGGCCGGCACGCCTTGTTCGTCGCGGGCCTGGGACTCGTCGCAGTCGGCGGTCCAGGCATGGGGGTTGCGCACCGAGTCTGTGTATCCGAGTCAACCGAGCCAACGACCTTTCGCACGACGATCACGCCGGGTTCGGTTGACTTTTCATCATCGGCCGCTTCAGCACGCCCGGTTGTTTCACCACGACCGGAGACCGCGAGGCCGGTGGGCTCTCGCCTCTGGGAGTGGATCGCCTTGGCCTGCGGTTGGGTCGACTCCTCGCGAGGATACGTCACAGCCATGTGGGCGGTGGGCGCGTCGGCCTGCGGCTCGGCGCTGCTGATCGGAGCGCTGACGTTGCCCCGACTACGCCGCCAGGCGAGTCCCAGCCCGATCCTGCAAAGCCAAGCCTTGCGACTGGTGAGGCTGTTGCGCCTGCGTCGAATCCCAGCCGTTCTTGAGCATCCCCGGATCGTCGAACCCTGCCTCACCGGCGTCGTTCGACCGATCATCCTGCTGCCGTCGAATTGGCTGGCCTCGGCTTCCGGGGACGAAATCGACGCCGTTCTCGCCCACGAGCTGGCCCACGCGAAAAGGCTCGATCACTGGACGAACCTTTTCCAACGCGCTGTCGAAGCCCTGCTCTTCTTCCACCCCGGCGTCCTGGGCCTTTCCCGGCGCGCCCGCCTCGGGGCCGAGTTCGCCGCCGACGCCCTGGCCGCCCGCCTGACGGGCGACCCACTGGCCCTGGCTCGCGCCCTCGATTCCGTCGCCCGCTCGAAACCGCCTCGTCAGCGTCCCATGTCCTTCCGTCTCGCCGTGACTGGTGACCGCACCGCCCTGTTCTCTCGCATTCAGGAGCTGCTCGGCATGAAGCCCAACCGTCCTCGCCTGACGTTCGGATCACTCGCGGCCCTGCCGGTCGCTGCGGCAACGGTGATCTTCACCGTCAACTCCGGCGTGGGTTCACCCCCTCCTCAGCCTGCGGAGCCGATGCAGGTCCGAGTCGATGGTGTGAAGACCAACCGCCCTCCCGCCGAGTTGAATGGTCGCGATCTCCCCCAGGATGTCCTCAAGCGGCTCAGTACGACGCGGCCCAGAAACCTTTCACACGACGACCTTGTCACACTCGTCCGAACCATTCCCCATGACAAAGGCGATCCGGCGCGATTGTCGCGTGATGAGTTGTTGGCGATCGCCGCGCCGAACCAGGTCAGCTTCGAGGTGAGGTATTTCAGCGTACCCGTCAACCCGAGCGGCATGAGGCCCAGCGTCGTAGCCATGGAGGACAAACCGGCCTTGGTCTTTCCAAACATCAGCAATTCGATTCTGCCCGACGACCTCTTCAAGTGGTCGTCCAAGACCGGTTTGAGATCGCCCCGAGTCACCACCTGGGAACGTGCTTCCGCGATCCTATCCGCCGGTTCGCTCGTCGTTCCCGACGACCCCATGTTGCTTGCGGTCCGAACGGCCGGCGATCAGGGCCGTCTCGACGAGCGAATCGTCGGTCGCCTCGACGGAGCCACGCAGGACCCGACGACGGTCGCGTCCGTCATCGACGGAGCCGGAGCGCGACTGGTTCTGCAACTATCCGCCGTACGCAAACCAGGAGGCCATGCGGTGGAGGTGCGTTTCCTCGGTTCGCTGCCCGAGAACCGAAACGTCCCTGAGGGCGCGAGGCGAACCGTCCAGCGTCGCGCGACCCTCAACGTTCCCGACGGGTGCGGCATTCAACTCGATACCGGACTGGACATCGTCGGAGCCGGCGACGCACCACCTCCAGGGCCACATCTCCGAACGATCGCCGTCATCTCCCTTCTCCATATACCCAACGACGAGGAAGAGGAGGCGATGGAAGGCCCCGTCGTCGAATTCCCGCCCGTCCAAACCAGCCCGCACTGACGAATCGGCCGAAACCAGCCGACGACAGGCCCCCGACCGCCACGGCTTCCGATGTCCCGAATCCGTGGCGGTCGGCGAACAGCAAGGCAAGCTGTGAGTAAACTCTCTGTAGGGATAACCTCCGCGAGCAGGCTCTTTGACATCTCGGTTGGATTGCCAGGGCGACCGCGCACGAAATACGGGTCGCTGCGAAGCCGCCGTCGGCTGCCGGCACCCCATTCCTCGCCGATCGAAGCCAGCGGCACGTTCGTCGGAAATCGCCATTTGACAACGCGTTACGCCCATACCGCAGGCTTGAATCAAGGGCGATCGAAGCCAAAATCGAAGCCGATCAGCGAGGGGATCGGAGGCCGATGAGGGCTACGAAGGGAGCCAGATCTCGTCAGTCGAAGCGTCCGACAACCCCGACGAGTATCACGGAAAACGAGCGAACGAAGCCACGACGATCTCGGCCGCAACGACTTGATTTCCAAGGCTTTGCAGTCAGATCCGAGCAGAACCCTCGAAGCGATCGAACCCAAAGTCGAGGCTCCCTTTGACTCGATCCGAGCAAACGTTCTCGCCCCAGGTTTGCTGAGCCGCGGGGGCCCATTGGGACGGTCGTCCTCAACTCGCTCCGATGACCTGGGCTCTGACGATCCCGACCATTAGGGCGCTTGCCGAGGGCCGGAGGGCCTGGCACCGGGCTTTCGCGCGGGCTCCCCTTTATGGTGGAATACGTCCTCCCTTGCACCCGGAAGAACGACGCAACGCCCGGGTCTTCGAGCCGAGGAATCGCTGCATGGAAACTCAGACAATCTCGTCCCCTGCGCCCGCGCAGACGCAACCCGTCGTCTTGCCGCGCGTGCTGGGGCCGATCGCCGCGCTCTGCGTGGTGGTCGGGTCGGTCATCGGCTCGGGGATCTTCATCGTGCCGGCCCGCGTGGCGCATGAACTCCCCTTTCTGGGCGGGATCATCGGGATCTGGATCGTCGCGGGAGCCTTCACCACCGCCGGGGCGCTGACGCTCGCCGAGTTGGGGGCGATGATCCCGCAGGCGGGCGGGCCTTACGTCTACCTTCGCGAGGCCTACGGTAAGCTGCCGGCCTTTCTCTTCGGCTGGTCAGAGCTGACCGTTTCCCGCGCCGGGTCGATGGCGACGCTCGCGGCGGCCTTCGCCCGTTACTTCGCCCAGATCTTCCCCGCGCCGGAATCGATCCACGGGGCCGTCTGGCAGGCGATGGCCGCCGTCAGCGCCATCACCATCGTCACCTTCATCAACGTGTTGGGGACGAAGGGGGGCGGCGGGTTGCAGGTGGTCGGCACAGCGCTGAAGGTCGGCGGCGTTCTCACGCTCATCGCCCTGCCGTTCATCGTGGGGGGCGGCAGCGTCCAGAACCTCTCGCCCTGGAGCCTCCCGGCCGACTACAAGGGGAGCCTCTTCTCGGCCGCGATGGTCGCCATGGTCGGCGTCCTCTGGGCCTACGACGGCTGGATGAACGTCACGCCGCTGGCCGAGGAAATCCGAGACCCCGGCCGCAACATCCCGATGGCGATGGTTCTGGGAATGTCCAGCCTCGTCGCGATCTACCTCACGATGACGATCGCCTATCACTACGTCCTGCCGATGGCCGCCGTCTCCGCCGCTCACGATGCCAGTAGCGCGAACATCGCGAACGCGGTCGCCGCCGTCTACTGCAAGACGCTGCTCGGGGCGAACGGCGTTCTTGCGATCTCCGCGTTGGTGATGTGCTCGACCTTCATCTCGCTCAACGGCAACGCTCTGACCGGCCCTCGCTCCTACTTCGCGATGGCCCGCGACGGCCTGTTGCCGGCCTGGTTCGACCGGATCCACCCCCGGTTCCAGACGCCTTCCAACGCGATCATCGCCCAGGCGATCTGGGCGATCACGCTGACCATCGTGGGGACGGCCATGATCCTCGTGCCGCCGCCGACCTCGTCGGGCTGGCTGCCCGACTTCGTCACGTCCGCCTGGACGACCCTCAACCGCAAGCACCTGTACGACATCCTGCTGGACTACGTCATCTTCGGCGCAACGGTCTTCTACATGCTGGCGATCACCAGCGTGTTCGTCCTCCGGAAGACCCGGCCCGACACTCCCCGCCCGTACAAGACCTGGGGCTATCCCTTCACCCCCATGCTCTTCGTGGGCGCCTCGCTGCTGCTCCTGGGCTCGATGCTGGCCAACCATGAGACCCGGATGCAGGCCCTCGGCGGCGGCGTGCTGATCCTCCTGGGCGTGCCGGCGTACTACCTGCTGAGGCGCAAACCGACGCTCGCCGAATCAGCCGGCTGAGCCTCTCGCCATCGCTCGCACGGCCTCCTCGACGGGAGGTCGTTCGAGAGTCGGGAGGAGGGCGGCCAGCCGGGACGTGTCGAGCGAGACGTCGGCCGGGCGAGGCTCCGAGAAGGAGGCCTCGGCCCGGCTGTTGGATCGGACGAGGCTCCCGTCCAGCCCCAGGCCGCGAGCGACCTTCGTCATCAACTCGAACCGGCTGAGACGCTCCGCCCCTCCGACGTGGACGATCCCTCGGAAGTCCGACGCCGCCAGCATCGCCAACGCCCGCGCGGCCGTCGCATAGTCGAGGGGCGTGCGGAACTCGTCGTCGAAGAACGTCTGGGGCGCGCCCGCTCGGAGCTGGCCGACGGCCTTGTCGTAGAAGGTCTCGCGATCGCAGAGCGTCGGGCCGTAAAGCAGGCAGATCCGGGCGACGACGGAATCGGGGGCTTTCAGGGCCTCCAACTCGGCCGCTCGTTTGGTCGCGCCGTAGGCCAGGATCGGCCTCGGCTCGTCGGACTCGGTCGACCAGGGCTTCGTACCGTCGAAGACCATGTCGGTCGAGGTGAAGACCAGGCGTCGTCCCCTTGCCGCGCACCACTCGGAGATCCAGGCGACGGCCTCCACGTTGATCGTCCGCGCCCGGTCGGGATCGCGGCGGCACGTCTCGGCGTCGCTGATGGCTGCGGCGTGCAGGACGACGTCGGCATCGGCCTGATCGAGGCCCCGCGAGACGGCCCCAGGATCCGTCAAGTCGACCGCATGGGAACCCGCCCAGCGGACGACCTCCCAGCCCCGCATGTTCAGAGGATCGCGTAAATACGCGCCGATCCTTCCCGTCGCGCCCGTCAACAGAATCCGCATGGTCCGCGCATCCTCCGAGTGCCTCGAAAAACCTCGCCATTACGTCGCAAGGACGCCTTTTCTCCGACCGATGATAGGCGACGGACACCTCCGAGGAAAACGATCAAGTGACGACGCGCGTCCCTTCACCTGGACCGCCGCGCGACGTGGGAGCGGCCGAGATGGACATCCGCAACGTGGCTCTGGACGACCTGGTCCTCGACCCCGACCTCAACCTGCGCGACCGCCTGGACGACTTCACCGTCGAGCGATACGCCGAGGCGTGGGACCGGCTCCCTCCCATCACCGTCTACGAGGTCGACGAGCGCTGGCTGCTCGCCGACGGCTTCCACCGCCACGCCGCGGCCATCATGCTCGGCAAGCGGACGATCCCGGCCGAGATCCGCCCCGGCTCGTTCAACGAAGCTCTCGACTACGTCTCCAGCGTCAACCTCTTCCACGGCCTCCCGCTCTCACGGACGGAGCGTCGGCGGGCCGTCGAGGTCAAGCTCAAGCTGCACCACGACTGGTCGGACCGTCGCACGGCCGAGGAGCTGGGCGTCTCGCGTGAGCTGGTGGCGAAGATCCGCAAGCAGCTCATCGACGGCCACCAGATCCCCAACAATCCAGGCCGCGTCGGGGCCGACGGCAAGCTCTACACCACGGCCGGTCTGCCCAAGGATCCCAACGAGAACCGTCCGCGCGACAACCTGTCCGGCGGCGCTTCGCCCGAGACCGCCGAACGCGGCCGCCGGAACATGTCGGCGGCCACCGCTCCCTGGGACGAAGAGGCCCCGGCGCGGGCGTCCTCCGGCCCGCCGATCGCCGAGGAGGTCCACTTCGCCGGCGGCGTCGATCCTCGGATCGTCGCCATGCAGGCCCCCGTTGAGGTGGAGGCCCCTTCGATCGACGAGCTGCTCAACGTCATGGCCAAGCAGATCATGGACGTCGTCGGCTGGACCGAGGCCGAGGGCTTCATCGAGAGCTATCGCACCGCCAGCTCCAACGCGCGAGGCGTCTTCCACGCCGCAGTCATCAAGATGGCTGCACGAGCCGATCGGTTGCGACGGGCCTGAGGTTCAAACGACCTCACAAAGGACGCGGTCGGCAAGGAACCGCCCCTCGTGCGTCAACCTCACGCGCCGGCCGTCGTCCTCCAACAGCCCCTCGCCGACGAAGCGGACGATCACCGGACCGAGCAACGTGTCGAGATCGTAGCCCGTCCTCAGCCGGAAGTCGGCGCGATCGATCCCCAGGATCGTCCGTCGCAGCATGAGCATGGCCGTCTCGCGGGCCCGTTCCTCGGGGCCGAGACGCTCGTTCGGCCCGGTCGCCGATTCGCCGGCCTCGATCCGCTTCAGATACGCCTGCATATCCCGGGTGTTGACTGTCCGGGTGCCTTCGACGTACTCCGCAGCGCCCAGGCCGAGGCCCCAGTAGGCGTCGTTCGCCCAGTAGACCAGGTTGTGCCGCGACTCATGCCCGGGCCGAGCGTAGTTCGAGATCTCGTACAGGTGCAATCCGGCCTGTTCGAGTCGGTCCATCACCAACTCGTACATCTCGCGTTCGACGTCCTCCACGACGGGCTCGACCTCGCCGCGCTGGAGTTGCTTCCAGAGGGCCGTCCCCTTCTCGTAAACCAGGCCGTAGCAGGAGAGATGCGAGGGATCGAGCGCGAGCGTCGCATCCAGGTCGGCCTTCCAGTCGTCGATGTTTGAGCCTGGGACGCCGAAGATCAGGTCGAGCGACCATCGTGGGAAGCGGTCGCGGACGATCGCCACCGCGCGGCCGACTTCCTCCGGCGCGTGATTCCGCTCCAATGCGGCGAGCAACCGGGGCTGGAACGACTGGGCGCCCAGGCTGACGCGATTGACGCCGGCCGCCGCCAGGACGTCGGCCTTGGCTGCGTCGAGTGTGCCCGGGTTGGCCTCGACGGTCCACTCACCCCCCTCCGCCAGCGGAAGCCAGTGAGCGACCATCCGGGCGAGCCGCTCGAGGGCCGGCGCCTCCAGACGGGTCGGCGTACCGCCGCCGATGAAGATCGTGTCGACTTCGTGGGGCTCACCGAGCTTGGCGGCCGTCTCACGTTCAAGCGCATCGAGATACCGGTCGGCCAGGTGGTCGGCCCCGGCGAGCGACGCGAAGTCGCAATAGCCGCACTTGTGCGCGCAGAAGGGTATGTGGACGTAGGCCGCCCTCGGCCGGAGCCAGGGAGGTGCCTCATGGGCTGTCGACGACAGCGCGGCGGAAACACCAGGATTGGTTGCGCCGGCGCTCAGGGGATCGCTTCCAGGAACCGGACTTCGGGAACCTCGGCCTTGACGATCTGTTCGACGAACATCGTCGTAACGTGGACCGAGGAGCCGCAGCCCTGGCACGCACCGAGGAGTCGGATCTGAACGATCCCATCCTCATCAATGCTCACGACCTCGACGTCCCCCCCCTCGGCCTGGAGTTCGGGGCGAACGCGCTCATCGACGACGCGCCGGATGTGTTCTAGCCGCCGCTCGCGGACATCGACTGAGGAGGCAGGTGCATTCATTAGATGCGGCTCAAGCAATTCACGACCAAAGGGGCCGCGCCGGCGTGGCGCGTTCCCTTCGACAAAAGTGCCGACGGTGGAGATTGTCGCCTCTCACCGGACCAGGGACGGACCTCTTAGTAGTGTATCCCTGTGCCTGCGGGCCGGCGAGTCTACATCCTCAATAATCGTCGCCGTATCCGCCGCCGCCGCGGTATCCACCACCGCCGCCGCCGCGGTATCCACCGCCGCCGCCACCGCCGCCGCCCGGAGTGCGCGGCCGTGCTTCGTTGACGGTCAAACGACGGCCGTCATGGTCCTGGCCGTCCAACGACTCGATGGCATTCTGCGCCTCGTCGTCGTTGGGCATCTCGACGAAGCCAAAGCCACGGCTTCGGCCGGTTTCCCGATCGCTGAGAACCTGAGCCGAGGAGACCGCACCGAATTGCTCGAAGATTTCCTGAAGCTGTTCTGAAGTCACCGTGTACTTCAGGTTGCCGACGTATAGCCGCTTCGCCATAACAATCGCCCGCAGGCTCTCCACCGATCGACCGAAACAAGCCAGTCATCGCGGCATCTCGGCCCCGTCAGGAAGGCGGAAGCCGTTCTGCATCGCCACTCCAGAATCGGCGGCTGGCCTGTCGGCCGACCCCGGACCCTCGTCGCCTACTCTGAAGCGTCTGGCAATGTATCCGCTCTTTTCAAAGGGTTCAACAAAAAAACCCATGAACCGACTTCCTCGCTGCTCCGACCGTGTCAAGAGGTCTTGGCGCTTGCAAGTCTCCGCGCCTTGCCGCACATTGAACGCTCACCAACCACATCCTCCGACGAGGCTGAAGGGACATGCGACATCCCACCGCAAGACGCATTGCGCAATTCGCTCTGACGGCTCTGGCGTTCCTGACCTGTCCGGTCTGGGCCGTCTCCCAGACGACGCCCCACAGGCTCCGGATCTCCACTCCCGTCCCGGCCGACATCCCCGTGACGCTGGCCGCGCCCGCCGGCCTGTCCCCAGGGCTTTACAGTTTGAAACCGGCCGATGGCCCGGCGATCCCCGCAGTCGTCCTGTCCGAGGGCGAGCATCGCTCACTCACCTTCATCGCCGGGGGAACGTCTAACTCAACGGAATTCACCCTCACGCCAGCCTCGGCCCCGACCAAGCCGGAAGGGGGCGTGTCGATCACGTCGGAAGGCTCGAATCTGAAGATCGACATCAACGGCGCTCCGGTGGCGGTGCACCGAATCGACGGGCCTTACAAGCCGTTCCTCTTCCCATTGCTCGGTCCCTCGGGTCAGCGAATGACTCGCTCGTACCCCATGGAAAAGATCGAGGGCGACGACACGGACCATCCTCACCACGAGTCCTTCTGGTTCACCCACGGCAAGGTCAACGGCATCGACTTCTGGGACGTCAAGAAAGGATTGATCCGTGAGACGGCCCGCAAGATCGAGGCTGCGGGCCCCGTGCTGGGACGGGTCCGAACCCACGACGACTGGATCAGCCCAGACGGCTCCAAGGTCTGCGAGGACGAGCGCGTCCTGACCATCTACAACACCAAGGGCGTGCGCATCCTCGACTTCGATGCGACCCTCAAAGCGACCGACAAACCGGTCGTTATGGGCGAAACGAAGGAAGGGAGCTTCGGTCTACGGGTGGCCTCGTCGATGGACGCCGAGCACAAGGACAAGACGAAGCCGAACGGCCAGATCGTCAACGCCGAAGGCCTCAAGGACGCCGCGGCCTGGGGCAAGCCCTCGGCGTGGGTCGACTACTCCGGACCGATCGACGGCAAGACCGCCGGCATCACGATCCTCAATAGTCCCCGGAGCTTCCGCTACCCCACGACCTGGCACGTCCGGACATATGGCCTCTTCGCCGCGAATCCGTTCGGAGGTCCCGACTTCAAGACCCCTGGATATGGGGAATACACCATCGCGCCAGGCCAGTCGATCCGGTTCGCATATCGCGTGATCCTTCACGACGGCGCAGGCGACCCCGCCGACATCGCCCGCTGGTTCGCTCTCTACGCCGAGCCGCCGGCCGCCTCCTGGGGCGAGTGAGGCCGGACCAGGATACGAGTCGCCGTGACCACCCCATTCAGGGGTGCGTCATGGGGCTCGACGGGAAGCGCGTCGAGGATCTGGACGTCGAACGCCGCGGCCCAGACCTCGACGCCCTTTCGGAGTTTCGGCAGAAGGCGGTCGTAATGCCCCGCTCCTCGGCCGACTCGGTTACAGCGCGCATCGAAGGCGACGCCCGGCGCAAGGACCCACTCAATCGACTCGGGGGCGATGTCCGGCGCGTCAGGTCGAGGTTCGGGAATCCCGAGCGTCCCCGCGCGCAGATCGACCGCCGGGTCGCTGATCGCGTGCAGTACCATCCCTCTTGAGGCACGATCGACCCGCGGGCAGACCAGTCGCTTACCGGACTTCAAGGCGTCCGAAAGCAAAGGGGCCGTATCGATCTCTTCCGGGAAGGCCTTGATATAGAGGAGAACGCTCTCAGCCGCCTGATACGACGGAATCTCGATCACCCTATCCAGGATGCGCCGCTCCTGCTCGGCCCGATCTGATTCGCTCAGGTTCAGGACGGCGGAGATCGTCTCGACTCTTAGACGTCGTTTCTCAGGCGTCGTGGGCATGCGACCGCTCTGGGGCCGTCGGCCCAGAAAAAAAATGAGCCCGTGACTCCCCATCGAAATGGGGGGACACGGGCGGAAGACCTCCACCGCAATGCCGTTGAGGCGCTTTTGAGAACCCGCAGTTCAGGTGGGAGCCGCAGACCTTCGAGAAGACTAGCTCCAAGAGGCCGATTTGGGATCCCTACGGGTTAAACGTTGGTTCGCCAAAAGGACCGCCCCGTGTCGAACATGGCAGAGGCTCGTCCAGCCGAAGCCGGACTCCCGGATACTAGCCGATGAGGCCGGAGAAATCAAGGAAAACCGGCCCTCGCTATGAACGCCCGAACATGTTTCTTTTAACTCAGCCTGGGGCCTGGCGTTCGGCGTTTTGGTGCTCGGTCAGGCGACGGATTTCGTCGCGGATCCGGGCGGCCTCTTCGTAGCTCTCGTGGGCGATGGCTTCGCGCAGTTCGTCCTCGAGTCGAACGAGCGGGCCCTTGGGTCGATCCCGGTCGACGTCGGCCCGCCAGCGGAGCAGGAAGTTCAACTCGGAGCAGTCGGCCTCGCGGTCGGCCTGATTATACTCGCCGAGGAAGTCTCGGATTCGGCGGATTCCCTCGTCGATCCGGTCAAGCGCCGCCCCGACGTCGCTTCTCCCCAGTTCCTTGAGAGCGCGGGCGCGCGTGTTCATCATGGTGACGTAGGGACGATACTGATCGAACTCGATCTTGTCGCGGTTCCTCTCCGCATGGCGCGAGACGAAGGCGAAAAGGCGCAGGTTCCGCTCCGTGTCCCGAGCCACCATGTCGTAGAGCTGCAGGTGAAAGGCGGAGAGATAGCGGTGGTAATACTGCAGGCCTTCGCGCATCAAGGCCGCACAGTCGGACGGCTCGACAGTGAACTCGTCGCCGGCGTCGAGAGCCTCCTGGCGGCGGTTCTCGAAGTGCTCGAGCAGCGATTCGACTCCGAACGGCCGACGACCGTCGGGTCGGCCCTCGCATTCCATCTGGAGCACGCCCAGGTCGACGCGCATCTGGATCTTGTCGCGGCCGTCGTCGCCGGTGATGAGGCGGACCTGCAGATCGTCGGGATGGAAATCCCAGTCCGCCAGAACTCCGGTGATATCAAAACTCAAGACGACTCCCCCCGCCCCGCCGCCGGGGCCCTCAGCGCGGCGACGCCTTCCGGGGTCGCCTCAAATCAATTCATATCACTCTACGGCCGGCCACCCGCGCCGGCAACCGCCGCGCAAACGATCGCCCGCGGTCAACGCCCGAAAAGGCGACGACCGCGGGCGATGGTATTGGAGGCCGACGACGCGGATTAGATCTCGTTGCCGTCGTGGATCATCGGCTCAAGTTCCTTGGTGTTGCGTTCGACGGCCAGGACGATCGTCCGCTCTTCCACGCCGTCGGCGCTGGCGGCGACAGCCGGGATGATCTGCCGCGAGTCGGGCAGGCTGAAGCGGACGGTGAAGGTGCCGTCGGGACGCAACTGCACAGGCTCGCCCTGAAGCGTGACCTGAGCGTTGGGCTCCGTAGTCCCGTAAACGATCAACTCCGCGTCGATCTCGAAGTGGAACCGACGGCCCAGCCCCGGCAGGGCGCCAAGCGACAGGTTCTGCATCGAGAGGCTCGACAGGGGCCGTCGCAGCCGCTCTTCAAAGAGGTCGTTGAGGTCGATCGAGCTTGAGGAATTCTGCTTGGCCGCGTGGAGCGTCGACGGGTTCTGGACCCGCTCGAACTGCTGCTGAACGCTGGCCCAGTTCTCCTCAAGCGCGTCGGTGACGCCGGCTTTGGGGGTGGTCACGATGTTCGAGCGGGCCAGCACGTAGAACTTGCCCCGCCGCGAGAGGTAGCCGACGTCGATCCGGTAGGACCGCGGGGGCTTGACCACGTCGATGTACCAGTTGTTGACGCCGCCGTGGATCGGGATGTCGCGGACGTGACGCTCAGTCGCGTTCGTCGTGTCCTCGCTGGTGACGTCCATCAGGCGGAGGATCGGTTGGGCGCTGTGCCATTCTTGCCCCAGGGCGGCCTGGGCGCGGGCCAACGTCGTCCGGCTCAACTCCCAGTGGGCGTGAAGCCAGTACGGGTCGCGGGCCAGGACGATGATCCGATCTTTCTGCGAGGCGTGGTCGAGAGTGTGAGAGACCGGAGCCGCAACCGGCGTGGCGGTCGGACGACGGACGGCGACGGGAGCAACCGGCGCCGGGGCGGCGGCCGCCGGCCGCTTCACGTTCTTGGGCGCCCGAGGAGCCGGTCGGTCCTTCTTGGCGCGAGCGGCGGCCGGACGGGCTGCCGACAAGGCCCGGATCAACTGGTCCTTCCGCATCGCGTGCCACCCGGCGATGCCCCGCTCCTTGGCCATTTGCGACAGGTGCTTCTTGTTACAGTCCTTGAGCGCGTCGACGGTCATTCGGGGCCACTCCAGCGCCTGGGACGCGGCGGACGCGTTCAGGCGGACGACGGTTGCGGGATTCTTCCGTGAGTGGACCGATCCGGAAAACTCCCTGTGTCCCGGATGAGGCTGGTCGAAAGCAAGCCGCCATGAATGGGATGGTCGCGAAAGGGACGCGTCGAGGACGAAAAAAAAACGGCCGTCGACCCATGCGGGCCGAGACCGTTATGCATTCATCCAGATTCGATTCGTCAAGTGCCAACGCGACGTCATCTCGGTTCCCCCTCGAATCTTCTGCCGGGGAGGTCGGGCAACCTTCGTTGCGACGACCGATTCGGTGCTCGCCATGATCGGGGATACCACATTGACACAAACACTGTCAATTCCGATTTCCTCAGGGCGCGGCCAGATACGACCGGCCTTCTCGCCTGGCGAAAGTAGGAGGGTTCGGCGGGCCCAACTCCATCCCCGGGGCCGCCGAGGCGACTTCGTGAAAAATTTCCCAAACTGGCCCTCCGGGTGATTGACAGGGGGCCTTTCGTACTGCTTAATGGTACCTGCGTGCGACACGTTCCCCCCGGACGTCCATCGGACCACCCCCGCCCCGCGCATCGGCCTGACGGCTGACGGGTTCGAGGTGCGTCCCATCCTCGCTTCGGCGACCGGAGACGGACGTGGACCACGACGAGGACTCGAGATCGGCGGTTTCGGTGGGTATGGCGTGGGGGACGCGCGTGACGGCCGTCGCCCTGGAGTTCGCCGTCCCCGGGGCCCTCGGTTACGCTCTGGACCTCTGGTTGGGTACGTCCCCCGGCTTCACTCTCGGGGGGGCGATCCTCGGCCTGGCGATGGGGATGTATCACGTCCTCCAACTGCCCGCCGAGATGGCGCGAGCCCAACAGAATCGCCGCAGCCCGACGATGGACGGCGGCCCCGAACAAGACAAACACAGGCCTTAAGCGTCGATCGACGTCCCAGGTTCGCCCCGGCCGGATCACGAAAGAAGACCCGACCCCACCATGGCAGCACACGACCCCCTCGCCCACGTCGTCGACCATCCCACCCTGGAACTCCCATGGCCTGTCGGACCGACGTACCAGCTTGAGCTCCACCTGCCGAACATCCTGGGGTTCCAGATCACCCGATTCATGGTGATGGAACTCATCGCGGCCGGGCTGGCCCTGGCGGTCCTGATCCCGACGGTGCGGCACATGCGCCGCAACGCCGTCACCAAGGGGGGGTTCTTCAACGCGATCGAGGCGATCCTCCTGTTCATCCGCGATCAGGTGGCCCGTCCGGCGATCGGTGGCCATGGGGCCGACAAGTTTCTGCCCTACCTTTGGACGGCCTTCTTCTTCGTGCTCTTCAGCAACCTGCTGGGAATGTTCCCGGGGTTCGCCTCGTCGACGGGGAACATCAACGTCACGGCGGTCCTGGCGCTCTCGACGCTGGGGGTCGTGGCCTGGGCGGGGATTCAGGAGTATGGGGTCGCGGGCTTCTTCAAGAACCTCGTGCCCCACGTGGACGTTCCTAAGCCGCTGAACTACTTCTTCTGGCCTCTCATGTTCGTCATCGAGCTGATGGGCCTTCTGATCAAGCACCTGGTCCTGGCGGTGCGACTCTTCGCCAACATGTTCGCCGGCCACGTCGTCCTCGCGGTGATCCTGGGATTCATCGTGGCGGCGCAGGGCTGGCTGTTCTATCTTGTCGCCCCGGCCAGCGTCGCGGGCGTCGTGGCGCTCAGCCTGCTGGAGTTGTTCGTCGCCTTCTTGCAGGCCTACGTCTTCACGTTCCTCTCGGCGATCTTCATCGGCTCGGCAGTGCACTCGCACTGACCTGACCGCCGGGGCCCGAGAGGCCCGCTCCGGGCGCGTCGCGGCCGCCCGGCGGGGACTGAGACCGAATCGTCCGCGAATGTCCGTCGAAGGGGGACGCCGACGAGGGAGCGTCCGACGTCGATCCGACGGATCGAGACGTCGGCGGTCCCTAGGAAAGTCCTCCGCTCTCCGCAGTCGTCACCAACTAGTCACCCGAGGGTTCGATGAAACTGATCAAGTTCGGCGTTGTCGCTTTCGCCATGCTGCTCATGAGCCAGGGGGCCGCCGAGGCCCAGACCACCGAAGTCGCGGTCAAGGCCGTCGACTACCGCCCGATCGGCGCCGGCCTCATCATCATCGGCGCCGGCGTTGGCATCGGCATGCTGGCCAAGGCCGCCGTCGAGAGCATGGCCCGACAGCCGGAGATCGCCGGCAACATCCAGGGCGCCATGATCATCGCCGCGGCCCTCATCGAAGGCGCCACGTTCTTCGCGCTGCTGCTGCAGCTCATCAGCTGAATCCCTCCGGACCGGTCCGCGCTCCCTCGGGGCGCGGGCCGGCGCGGGATCGCCCACGACCCCGCAGTCGACGGCCCGACCCGTTCCCGATCCGTGAACCTGAGAACCATTCCCATGCTCCGCTTCCTGAAGTCCGCCCTGGGGTCCGGACTGGTCGCGACGGCCGCGGCGGCCCTCCTCGCCCCGCAAGCCTCCGCGATCGAGGAGCCCCCGGCGGCCCACGCGGCTCCGGCCCAGGCCGCGGCGCACGCCCCCGCAGCCCCGGCTAGCTCCGTCGCTGCGGCTCCGGCCCACGCCGCAACGGCCCCGGCCCACGAAGAAGAACACAAGGCCAACCCGATGGAGCCCCAGATGGGGCTGGCCATCTGGACGGTCGTCGTTTTCGGCTGCCTCTTCGCTCTCCTCAGCAAGTACGCCTGGGGGCCGCTGACCGAGGCCCTCCACAGCCGCGAGGAACATCTGGAGCACACGCTGCACCAGACCGAGAAGGCCCGCAACGACGCCGAGCTGCTCCTGGCCGAACACCGCAAGCTCATGGCTGAGTCCGACGACAAGGTCCGCGACCTGCTGTACCAGGCCCAGCGCAAGGCTGAGACCCGCGCCACGGAGATCCTCCGCCAGGCCCAGTCCGACGCCGACGCCTCCCGCGACCGCGCCCAGCGCGAGATCGCCGCGGCCCGCGACCAGGCCCTGGCCGACATCTGGACCCGCACGGCGGACGTCGCCGTCACGGTCGCCGGCCGCGCCCTGTCGCGTGAGCTGAGCGACAACGAGCGCAGCCGCCTGCTCGACGAGGCGATCCGCGATCTGCCGGCCGCCCCGGCGAAATCGGGAGGCGCCTCCGCATGACGACCCAGAGCCCCCCCGAGCGGTCCCGACGGCCCCTCTCCGAAGACGAGGCCGAGGCCGCCCACTCCTACGCCTCGGCCCTCCTCGGCGCCGCCGGCGGGGACGACGCGGTCGCCTCCACGCTTGAGGACCTCGACGCCTTCCGCGCCGAGGTGCTCGACGCCAACCCGAAGTTCTCCGACGTCCTCGCCTCCCCCAAGATCCCGACGTCCGACAAGGACCGGATCCTCGTGGACCTGTGCGAGGGGCGCGTCCAGGACGTCACGCTCCGCTTCCTCCGCGTCCTCAACCGCCACGGCCGACTCGGCCTGGCCGCCGCCGTCGCCGAAGAGGCCCGCCGGCTTTGGGACCGTCGCCGGGGACGAGTCGCCGTCAAGGTCCGCACAGCAGCCCCCCTCGACCCGGCCCAGACCGAGGCGCTCCGCGCCAAGCTCGCCGGCCTGACTCAGGGAGGCGAACCCGTCCTCAACGTCGTCACGGACCCCGACCTTATCGGCGGCCTCGTCGTCCAGATCGGCGACGTGGTCCTCGACGCCTCGGTGCGAAACCGTCTTGAACAGATACGCCAGCGGCTGATCGAAGGAAAGACGCATGAAATTCAGAAGCGAAGAGATCAGTTCAGTCATCCAGCGTGAAATCGAGCGGTTCTCCCCCGAGGTCACCCGGACGGAAGTCGGCACGGTTCTCGAAGTCGGCGACGGCATCGCGCGCGTCCACGGCCTCTCCGGCGTCATGGCCGGCGAGATGGTCGCCTTCAAGAACGGCGCCAAGGGCATCGCCCTGAACCTCGAGGAAGCGTCGGTCGGCGTCATCGTCCTCGGCGAGTACACCGCGATCGAGGAAGGGGACGAGGTCGTCGCCACCGGCCAGCTCCTCCGCGTCCCGGTCGGCGACGCCCTGATCGGCCGCGTGGTCGACCCGCTGGGCAACCCGCTCGACGAGGGCGGCCCGATCAGCACCACGCTCAGCCGGGCCATTGAGTCCCCCGCCGCCGGCATCGCCAACCGCCAGCCGGTCGACGAGCCGCTGCAGACCGGGGTCAAGGCCATCGACGCCATGATCCCGATCGGCCGCGGCCAGCGCCAGCTGATCATCGGCGACCGCAAGACGGGCAAGACGGCCATCGCCATCGACACGATCCTCAACCAGAAGGGGACCGGCGTCATCTGCGTGTACGTGGCGATCGCTCAGAAGGAGTCGACGACCGCCGGTCTGGTCGACATCCTTCGCCGCCACGGTGCCATGGACTACACGATCGTCGTCGCCTCCGGCGCCAGCGATCCGGCCCCGCTCCAGTACATCGCCCCGTACGCCGGCTGCGCCATGGCCGAGTACTTCATGTACGAGCAGGGCAAGCCGACTCTGTGCATCTACGACGACCTCTCGAAGCAGGCCGTGGCCTACCGCGAGGTCTCGCTGCTGCTCCGTCGTCCTCCCGGCCGTGAAGCCTACCCGGGCGACATCTTCTACGCTCACTCCCGCCTCCTCGAGCGTTCGGCCAAGCTGGCGAACAGGTACGTCATCGTCCCCGAGTCGACCAAGGCCGCGGACGCGACCGAAGACAAGGGCGTGAACAAGAAGGTCTACGTCGGCGTCCCCGGCGCCGAGGAAGCCGCCCACGACCTCAAAGAGAAGTTCCCGACCGGCCACAAGGTCGCCAAGACGCCCACCTCGGGCGGCTCGATGACCGCGCTGCCGATCATCGAGACGCTTGAAGGCGAGGTCTCGGCCTACATTCCGACGAACGTGATCTCGATCACGGACGGCCAGATCTACCTTCAGCCGGACCTCTTCTTCGCGGGCGTGCGGCCGGCTATCGACGTCGGCATCAGCGTCTCCCGCGTGGGCGGCAAGGCTCAGATCGGCGCCATGCGTAAGGTCTCCGGCGGTCTCCGCCTCGACCTCGCGGCCTTCCGCGAGCTTGAAGCGTTCGCCCAGCTCGGCACCGACCTGGACAAGGCGACGCAGGCCCAGCTTGACCGCGGCTACCGCATGGTCGAGCTGCTCAAGCAGCCGCAGTACCGCCCGCTCTCGGCCATCGATCAGGCCATGAGCATCTTCGCCGCCTCGGCCGGAGCGCTCGACGACATCGCGGTTCGCGAAGTTCAGCGCTTCGAGCAGGAGTTCCTCGAGTTCGTCCACACCGAGCGGAAGAAGCTCGTCGACGACCTGACCCGCGAGCAGAAGCTGACCGACCCGATCGTCGCCGACTTGAAGGCCGCCATCAAGGACTTCAAGTCGAAGTTCAAGCACGCCGGCCTGACCGCTCCGGCGGCCGTCGCGGCCAAGTCCTGATTTCCGTAACCGGCCGGCCGCCGACGCCGCTCCTCCCGGGGCGGCGTCGGCCGAGCCGCCGAGCGAATCCCAAGAGAACTCACGATGGCCAAGGCCCGCGCGATCATCAAACGCCGCAAGGCGGTCGACAACATCCGGAAGATCACCCGGACGATGGAACTCATCGCCACCGCCCGGTTCCGCAAGGCGATGGACCGGGCCGTCGAGGCCGAGGCCTACACCCGCAAGATCGCCGAGATGGCCGCCGACCTGGGCGACTCGTCCACCACCGTCTCCCACCCGCTCCTCCAGAAGCGGCCCGTCGCCAACGCCCTGCTGCTGGTCCTGTCCAGCAACCGAGGCCTCGCCGGCGGCTACAACGGCAACGTCCTCCGCGCCGGCATCCGCGACTACCAGGACCTCCAGGCCGAAGGCGCCGGGGTCACGGTCGAGGTCTCCGGCAAGCGCGGGGTGAACTTCTGGAAGTACCGCAAGCTCCCCATGACCTCCACGTACTTCCATTTCGAGGACAAGCCGGCCTTCCACGAGGTCGAGGTCCTGGCGAACAAGTACATGGCGATGTTCCTGGAAGGGAAGATCGACCGCCTGGACGTCGCCTACACCAAGTTCATCAACACGGCCCGCCAGGAGGCCGTCGTCGAGACCCTGCTGCCGATCGTCCAGGAGGCCCCGGCCGAGGATTCGACGAAGGCGAAGGACAAGTCGGCCGGCATCGAGCGCAAGCGGGCTCCCTACGAGTTCCTGCCTGACGCCGCGGGAATCCTCGAAGAGATGGTGCCCGTCTCCTTCAAGGTCCGGCTGTTCAAGTGCTTCCTGGACGCCGCCGTGAGCGAGCAGATCGCCCGGATGGTGGCCATGAAGGGAGCCTCGCAGAACGCCGACGACCTGTCGAAGACCCTGACCCGCCAGTACAACCGGGCGCGCCAGTCTCAGATCACCGGCGACCTGGCCGACATCGTCGGGGCCGCCATCGCGCTGCAGTGACCGCCGCCGGCCTCCGGCTTGCCAACCAACACACATAAGAAGATCCACGCGTCCCAGGCGCTTGAAGACGAGGAATCCCGCGATATGGCGACTGCAACGAGGACCGGAAGAATCGCCCAGGTGATCGGCTCGACCTTCGACGCCGAGTTCGACGAGGGCGATCTGCCGAACATTTACAACGCCCTGAAGATCGACACCCAGGAGAAGGGGGTCGAGATTCACCTGACCGGCGAGGTTCAGCAGCACCTTGGCGGCAACCGGGTCCGCTGCGTGGCCCTGGGCTCGACCGACGGCCTGGTCCGTGGCATGCCGGTCCTCGACACCGGCGCCCCGGTGAGCGTCCCGGTCGGCAAGGAATCGCTGGGCCGCGTCTTCAACCTGCTGGGTCAGCCGATCGACGGCCGCGGCGACGTCCACGCTCCGGAGAGCTGGCCGATCCACCGCGACCCGCCCTCGTTCGACCAGCTCTCCCCGAAGACCGAGCTGTTCGAGACCGGCATCAAGGTCGTCGACCTGCTGACGCCGTTCGTCCGCGGCGGCAAGATCGGCCTGTTCGGCGGCGCCGGGCTGGGCAAGACGGTCATCCTTCAGGAGATGATCTCGCGTATCGCGTCGGTCCACAGCGGCTATTCCGTCTTCGCCGGCGTCGGCGAGCGGACCCGCGAGGGGAACGACCTCTGGCTCGAAATGCAGGAAACGAAGGTCGGCAGCACGGGCAAGTCGGTCATCGACAGCACCGTGATGTGCTTCGGCCAGATGAACGAGCCCCCGGGCGCCCGCCTCCGCGTCGCCCTGACGGCCCTCACGATGGCCGAATGGTTCCGCGACGCCACCGGCGCCGACACCCTGCTGTTCATCGACAACATCTTCCGGTTCAGCCAGGCCGGCTCTGAGGTCTCCGCCCTCCTCGGCCGTATGCCGTCGAACGTCGGCTACCAGCCGACGCTGGCCACGGAGATGGGCGCCCTCCAGGAGCGGATCACCTCCACCAAGAAGGGTGCCATCACGTCGGTGCAGGCCGTGTACGTCCCCGCCGACGACCTCACGGACCCGGCTCCGGCCACGACCTTCGGCTTCCTCGACGCCTTCATCGTGCTCTCGCGGTCGATCTCCGAGAAGGGCATCTACCCGGCCATCGACCCGCTGGCGTCCAGCTCCCGCATCCTCGACCCGCAGTACGTCGGTCAGGAGCACTACGACGTCGCCCAGCGCGTCCTGCGAATCCTCCAGCGCTACAAGGAACTCCGCGACATCATCGCGATCCTCGGCGTCGACGAGCTTTCCGAAGACGACAAGCTGATCGTCCATCGCGCCCGCCGAATCGAGCGCTTCCTGTCGCAGCCGTTCTTCGTCGCCGAAGTCTTCCTCAACAAGCCGGGCGAGTACACCAAGCTGCCGGACACGATCCGCAGCTTCAAGGAGATCTGCGACGGCAAGTGGGATCACCTGCCGGAGTCGGCCTTCATGTACGTCGGCCCCATCGAGCAGGCCGAGGAACAGGCCAAGAAGATGGGCGCGATCTGACCGGACACCAGCCCGAGAGGGAGCCCCCATCATGGCCCACAAAACCCTCGCCGACGCAGAAGTCGCCGCCCCCCCGGGGACGCTCCTGTGCCAGGTGATCACTCCTGAGAAAACCGTCTTCGCCAAGACCGTCGACTTCGTCGCGCTCCCCCTGTACGACGGGGAACTCGGCGTCTTCCCCAGCCGTGCGCCGATGCTCGGTCGGCTGGGATACGGCGAGCTTCGCGTGAAGATCGGCGGAACGACGGAATCGTACTTCGTGGACGGCGGGTTCGCCCAGGTCCGCGACAACGTCGTCACCGTCCTGACCAACCGCGCTCTGGCGCCCTCCGCCATCGAAATGAACGGCACGGCGGCGAAGCTCGACGAAGCCCTGAAGCGTCCCGCCGTCACAGACGCCGAGGTCGCCGAGAAGACCAAGGAAGTCGCTCGCCTCCGTGCGATGATTCACGTCAGCCAGAAGAGCTGAGCTTTTCCCCCAAATGCCCAAGCCGGGGCCGGACGGTCGTCGCGACGACGCGTCCGGTCCCGATTTTGCTTATAATACCTCTTCCAACGCTCCCCCCAACGCTCCCGGCCCTGGAGGCCACCTCGATGACCGACCACGACCACCCCCACGACGAATCCTGCGGCTGCGGGCACGACCACGAGCACGACGACGAAATGGTTGAGATCGTCTACTCGGCCAAGGAAGACGTCCTGGAGAAGCTGGGCATCTCCGCCGAAGAATTCGCCGAGGCGCTCGACAAGGCCATCGACGGCCTCGAAGAGCTGGCCATGCGTGAGGACGTCAAGGATGAAGACATCCCGGCCATGGAAGACCTCGTCCTGACCATCAAGGGGAAGGACTACCCGCTCCACGAACTGGCCGACATCTCCTTCGAAGGCGAATTCGACGAGGAAGAGTTCGACGACGAAGAGGAGTTCGACGAGGAAGAGGCCGAGGAAGTCCAGGAAGACTGAGCCACGCCTCCCCTTCGACATTTGGGTCGGATTGGGTCCGTTCGCAACTGAGCGAACGGACCCTTTGCATTTGTAGAGTGTTTACCTGCAAGACATTGCATCGATCTCTTCCTGCCCAACGATTGGCTTCCTTCGACTCATTTCTCATGACGTTTCTAGGCTGCTCGGCGTCTCGCCTCGCGTCGGACAGACTCGAATCACGCCTCGTGAATCAAACCGCCTATATCAACCATACCTCCAGGGCGGGAATTCTGTTCCGCTCGATCAGCCACGACCTTCGGGTCATATCGCCTCCTGTCCGGTCCTCTTTTTTGACCGCGCGATGAACCGAACCGCCCCTTCACCCGACTCTGTTCTGCGAGAGTCGTTCAAAGGGGAAATCATGGATCGGAATCTCACAGACCTATCGCTGGCCTTGCTGGTCGTCCGCTGCCAACGCGGGGAACGCTCCGCCTTCGAGGAGTTGATCGCGGCCTGCGAGCGTCGGCTGTTCGTCTACATTCGCAAGCTTGTCGGCGATGAGGAGGCGTCGTGGAACCTGCTCCAAGACGTCTGGCTTCGCCTCTTCCGTGGGCTGCCATCAATCCGTGATCCTCGCCGATTCCGGGTGTGGATCTACCAGGTGGCAAGAAACACCGCCATGGACCACCTACGCCATCGTTACGGGCAACCTGCCGCGCTCGTTGACGATCCTCCGGTCGACGGCCCGGATCCGTTGGAGCGCTGCGATGACATCGAACTGGTGCATCACGGTCTCTCGCGGTTGTGCCTGGCCGATCGTGACGCCCTGACTCTCTTCTTTCTGGACGACCTCAGCATCGAAGAAACGGCCGAGGTACTCGGCATCCCGCCGGGCACGGTCAAGTCACGCCTCTTCAAGGCCAAGCGCGCGCTCCGCGCCGTGATCGAACAAGAAGGAGCCTCCCATGACCAACGCTGACGAGATCCGACCGGACTTCATCGACTTCGAACCGGAGACCCCTGAGCTGCGGCGCAGGTACGACGCCCTCAAGAAAGCTCGCCTCGGCGAGGGCTGGCTCCTCGGGCGTAGGACCCGATACATCCTGGTGGGCGCCGCCGGCCTGATCGGCTTCGTCGTCGCCGGCTCCCTGAGCATCACGGAACCGGTCACGACCCCTCTCGCGACAAGGGCCCTGCTGGCCCTCCTCGCCTTCCTTGGACTCGGGTGGATGGTTTTCGCCACCTGGATGCTGGCGAGACATCGGGGCGATTATCCGGCCGAGCGTGCGATGGCTTTTCAGATCGCTTTGGCCTTTGCCCTCATCGCCACGGTCGGCCTGGGCGCGGCCGCATCGGCCCTCCACAAGGAGGCCGCCGCCGCGCCGATGCTTCTGGCTTCTCTCGGCTTCACTCTGCTCGCGGGATTCGGATTGATCGGAGCCCGAATCCAGCAGGCCGAACTCTCGATCCAGGAACAACTCTTACACCTGGAGCTTCGACTGTCGGGCTCCCCGAACGGCCCCAAACACAGATCATGAAGAGGCTTACGGCGTTATGGTCGGTCTTAGACGACCTCGTAGAATCCATCTCGACACTCAATCGGCCGCGTCGCCCAGCCGTCGTTCGTCCACGCATGATGGACGACCAGGACGTCGGAACCGTCGAGGGTGACCTCCAGAAAGCCAGGCGGGTTGTCGCCTCGACGGTCGACCAGGAGCGGGGCTCCGGCGTTCAGGCAAAGCTGGTTCGGCACGCTGACCGGCGAAAACGCCCAGGCGTGGTGGACGTGGCCGCAGCAGAACAGGTGCGGCCCGATCGTCGCCAGCCATTCACCCAGTTCTCCGGCGTTGTAGAGCCGCTTCCAGTAAAGTTCCTCGCGAAGCTCCCCAGGTGCCTCGACCGGATAGTGACACGCGACGATCAGGCGGTCGATCGATTCCCGGTTCGATTCCCATAGGCTGCGGGCGGCTTCGAGCTGTGCTATCGGCATCCGCCCCCGCGCCGTGATCGCCGGCCGACAGGGGTCGAGGCCCAGGATCGCCGTGCGATTGGCGACGAACCGGAGCCAGGGGAACCGATCGCCCCCCAGGAACGGGCCGAACGCCCGCTCGAAGCGGCGCTCCCCGGCCGCGCCCGGAGTGTAGCGGTCGTGGTTGCCGGGGACGAGGGTCGCCCGGTCGGGGTCGTTGAGAAGCGGAGCGAGCGCCTGGCGGGCGTCGGCGAACTCGGCGGAGAGGGCCGTCGTGGTCAGATCGCCGCTGATGAGAATGTGGTCGGGACGAAGCGACTGGACCCGCGAGACGACCTCGGGGAGCCGCTCCAGGCGGAACCGGTCGGCCCGGCCGAGGAGTAGTTCCGCCATGCCGACCGCCCGCTTGCCCAGAAGTCGAAGCGGATTGAAGGTGAACCGCCAGACGTGGACGTCGGAAAGGTGGACGAGCCGAAAGGCGGCCAAATCAAAGGTCCAGGCGACGAGGACGGAGGCAGGGAGACTGGGCGCCAGCCCGGGCCGTCACCCGTTCCAGCCGACCCAACCGACCAGGACATCGTACGCCGTATGAGTCCCGACTGCGACGCCGAACCCTCGCAGGATGAAGACCCAGGCGAAGAAGACCCCCGCCATCCAGCGGAAAATGAACGCGAACCAGGTGAACGCCTCGCCCGGATTCCCCGCATGGTGAGCCAGCGAGAACAAGAGCGCCGAACCGCTCACCGCCAGGGCGCTGGCAAGGACCTGAGGAGCCTGCAGCCCGCGCAGGAGATAATAGAAGACCGGAACCAGGAGGAGCCGGAAGAGCGCCTCCTCGTACACGCCCGCCCCGAGGAATCCAATGAACTGCTCCGCCGCAGCCGAATCCCCGACCGTCGCTCCGGGAGCAGCCTGCAGCAGCGAGGCCGGCGCCGGGGTCTGCTCCATCAGGTCGAACCCTAGACTCACCAACCGGCTCACCCCGACCAGCGCTACGGCCAGGATGAGGCTCTCCACCACCATTCCCACGATCACCGCCGGCGAGAACTTCCAGCCTTTGGGCTGCATCGCCTGCCAGCCGAGCAGGACCAGGAAGAGCGAGAGCGGCAGCAGCCAGTGGTCGGTCAGGCCGACCGCGGCCAGGCTCTGGCGGATCCAGGCGTCGGCCCCCGTGCGAAGGGTCTGCGACGCCCCGCCCCCCAGCCAGACCACGCCGAATTCATAAGCCAGAACGATCGGCGCGACCAGAATCAGCGAGGGGAGCGGCTTGCGGGTGGTCTTCCAGTAACCGGGAGGCGGATCGTCGATGGGCTCGACGTAAACCAGCCGGCGCAGCCGCTTCTTCCGCGCCTGGCTGCTGGACATCTCGTGGAGGTCGGTGTCCTTGGCGGGCATGAATTCGTCATCCCTCCGGGCGCGCGCCGGTCGTCCGGCCGCGAGAGCGGTCGTGCGTTCGTGAGATCCGAGAAATCCGTCGCGGCCGTATTCTTCGAACCCGTCGAAGAATACGAAATGCCCGTCCGGCTTGTGGGGTTTGCGACGGGCGGCTACGATAACCTTACCATACGGACGAGGCGTCAGCGCGATGACCCGTGGATGGGCCCGAATTTCACCGATCCGGCCCTCCGGTCGCTCGCAGCTCAGCCACTAACGTCGACGTTCGTAGGGCGTCGCCGGCGCACGGTCGGACCGCCCGTCCCCCGCGTCGTCGTTTCGACGCTCAAGCAGTCCCGGCCCCGGATCCCGACCTGTCGGGAGAGCCGACGCCCCCTCGCGGCCCAGCGTCGCGACGAGTCCCTGGAGAAGTTGGCGTGATCGTGCGACGGCGTTCCGTGCTCGGCCTCGGCCTCGCGACCCTCCTCTCGCTTGTGGTTGGATGTTCGGACGCCGACCTTGTCGGCCCGATCGTCTACGAGGAACAGCCCGCCCTCTCTCGTGAGATCGAGGGTAAGGCCCACCTCGCGGACAAGCCCAAGATCCAGGCGAAGGCCCGCGCCGCCCTGACCAAGCTCTACGGCCCCGACCCGAGGGAGATCCACGTCCCCGAAGGTGCGCCGTTGGTCAAGGACGAGAAAGGCCGCGTCGGGACCCTGCTGGCGAACCACGTTCAAACGGCCCAGGGCCGAGAGAAACTCAACCATCCCGGCGGCTACGCCCTCTACCGCCGCAACTGCCTCCACTGCCACGGGGTCACCGGCGCGGGCGACGGCCCGACGGCCCCGTTCGTCTTCCCCGCTCCGCGAGATTTCCGCCAGGGGCTGTTCAAGTTCACGTCGACCCCCAACGGCGCACGTCCCGACCGCGACGACCTTCGGCGAACCATCCGCGACGGCCTTCACGGAACCTCGATGCCCGCCTTCGAGGCGCTCCTGTCGCCCGCGGAGATCGAACAGGTCATCGACTACGTCACCTTCCTGAGCCTTCGCGGCGAGACCGAGTTGGCCTTCATCGAGGAAGGCTTCGTCGGCGACGACACCGATGAAGACGCCCTCGGGGACGACATCGTCGAGGAACTTGTCCAGGGGGTCTTCAGCAAGTGGGAGGACGCCAAGGAATCGGTCGTCGACCCGCCCTCGGAACGGACGCCCTCCTCGCTCGAGAGCATCGTCCGCGGCCGCGATCTGTTCCTGGGTCGGACCAAGGAGAAGCTCGAATGCGCCGGCTGTCACGGCTCGAAGGGGAAAGGCGACGGCCAGAGTTTCGTCGACGTGAAGACCTTCAACAGGGTCGTCTTCGGCGGCGACCCCAGTAAGATGCCCGAGCGCGTGGCCGAGCTGGACGCCCCCACTCGCGATCTCTGGAAGCAGAAGCTGGACGGCTGGGGCAACCCGCTGCGGCCGGCCGATCTTTCGCGGGCTGTGTATAAAGGGGGGCGGCGTCCCATCGACCTTTACTGGCGGATCGCCAAGGGGATCACCGGCGCCCAGATGCCGGCCCACTACCCTGGCGTGAACGAAGCGCAGATCTGGGACCTCGTGAACTTCGTCCTGGCCCTCCCCTACCAGCCCGAGCTGCTCGAGGTCGAGTCGGCCGGCGCGAAGGGGGTGACGGCGGACGCCGGGACGGTTCGACGATGACCGCCGGAGCCGTCGCGGGGGCGGTCGGATTTCGACGCCGACGCGGCCCATCGGATATCCTGTGACCGAGACCGAAACCCCGAGCCAGGCCGATCGACCTTCTGCGAGGCGGCCCCGAGCGGCGGGACGTGGGAGCGACTCTTCTTGCGATACTGGAGCCTGATCTTCGCCCTTGCGGCCCTTTTCGGCGTTGGCGCCTTCGCCTACGCCCCGTTCTCGGCCGACTGGTGGCTCCCCAACCCCGCCGACTCCCCAGGCCGCGCCGTTTCGACGTCCGGCCGGGAGATCGATGCGCTGTTCCTCATCATCCTCTGGCTGACCTCCGCCGTCTTCGTCGGCACCCAGGCGGCCCTCGTCTGGGCGCAGTACCGCTACGCGGACCGCCTCGACGCCGAAGGGAAGCCCGCCCGCCCGGCGCGTTACTTCCACGGCAGCCAGCGGCTTGAGGTCGTCTGGACGATCATCCCGGCCGCGATCCTCGTCTTCCTGGCCCTCTACCAGATGGAGACCTGGGCGAACATCAAGTTTCGCTCGGCCGCCCCGAAGACGCCCCCCCTCGCCGAGGTGACCGGGCGGCAGTTCCAGTGGGTGATCAAGTACCCCGGCCCAGACGGCAAGCTCAACACGCCCGACGACCTCTTCACGGTCAACGACCTCCATCTTGTGAAGGACAAGACGGCGTTGATCCACCTGAAGGCGGCGGACGTGATCCACTCGTTCTTCCTCCCCCAGATGCGGATCAAGCAGGACGCCGTCCCCGGGATGACCATCCCGGTGTGGTTCGACTGCGACCGCGCCGGCCGCTACGAACTGGCCTGCGCCGAGCTTTGCGGCTGGGGACACTACAAGATGCGAGGCGACGTCGTGGTCCACGAGACCGAAGCGGAATTCCAGGCCTGGCAGACGGCGAAGCTCACCGAACAGGGCCGCAGCCGGCTTGAGCCGAAGGGCGACGACGCCGAGGGAGGGAAGCCGTGAGTCACGATCAGATCCACCCCGCCCCCCGGAACCCGCTGACCCGCTACATCTTCTCGACCGACCACAAGGTCATCGGCGTCCAGTTCCTCTTCTCCGGGCTGATCTTCATGCTGCTGGGCGGCCTGATGGCGATGGCCATCCGCTGGCAGCTCGGGTGGCCCTGGAAGCCGATGCCGATCCTGGCGAAGTGGCTCTGGTCGGCCCCCAACCTGGGCGGGCAGATGCCGCCCGAGTTTTACAACAAGCTCGTCACGATGCACGCGACGATCATGATCTTCTTCGTGATCATCCCGATCCTGACCGGTGCCTTCGGCAACTACCTCATCCCGCTAATGATCGGCGCGCGGGACATGGCGTTTCCGAAGTTGAACATGTTCTCCTACTGGATCATGTGGCCGGGCTTCGCCTTCCTGATCTGGTCATTCTATGTGGAAGGCGGCTCGTCGGAGGCCGGCTGGACGGGCTACCCGCCGCTGTCCACCATGAAGTGGGCCTCGCCCGGGTCGCTCAACGGCCAAACGCTCTGGCTGCTGGCACTCCTCTGCGCGGGAATCTCCTCGCTGTCGGGCTCGATCAACTACATCACGACGATCGTGATGCTGCGGGCGCCGGGAATGAAGATGCTTCGGATGCCGATGACCGTCTGGGCGCTGTTCATCACGGCGCTGCTCCAGGCGTTCGCGCTCCCCGTACTGACCTCCGGGCTGCTGATGCAGACGCTCGACCGCGTGGCCGGGACGAACTTCTTCAGCCCGGTCGGCGGTTCGGTGGGAAATGCGCCGGGAGTGGTGGGCGGCGGGGCTCCGCTGCTCTTCCAGCACCTCTTCTGGTTCTACTCGCACCCGGCCGTCTATGTGATGATCCTGCCTGCGATGGGGATTGCCTCGGATGTGATCTCGACGTTCTCGCGGAAGCCGCTGTTCGGCTACAAGCCGATGGTGATCGCCATGGGGTCGATCGCCGGGCTGGGCTTCATCGTCTGGGGCCATCACATGTTCCAGTCGGGCATGAACCCCGCGCTGGCGGCGACGTTCACCGTGTCGACGATGATGATCGCGCTTCCTTCGGCCATCAAGGTCTTCAACTGGATCGGCACCATGTGGGGAGGCCGTGTCCAGTTCACGACGGCCATGCTGCACGCGATGGCCTTCGTCTCGATGTTCATCATCGGCGGGCTGTCGGGCATCTTCATGGCGGCGACGCCGGTGGACGTGCACATCCACGACACCTACTTCATCGTCGGCCACATCCACTACGTCCTGTTCGGCGGCAGCATGTTCGCCATCTTCGCCGCGACGTATTACTGGTTCCCCAAGATCTTCGGCCGGATGATGAACGAGCGGATCGGCTGGATCCACTTCGGCCTGACGTTCGTCTTCATGACGGGCACGTTCTTCTTCATGCACGTCGTCGGCTGGCACGGCCACATGAGGCGCATCCCTGACCCGACCGTCTACAAGTTCCTCAGCGAACCGGGCGTGGTCTGGATGAACCAGTTCATGAGCGTTTGTGCGTTCGGTCTGGGAATCGTGCAGGTGCTTTTCGTGGGGAACTTCTTCTACAGCCTGGTGCTCGGCCCGGTGGCCGGCCCGAACCCGTGGAAGGCGAACTCGCTGGAATGGACGACGTCGTCGCCGCCTCCGCATTATAATTTCGAGACGCTGCCGCAGGTGTTCCACCCCCCGTACGAGTTCAGCCTCCCGGGGAGCGAGGACGACTACCTGCCCCAGACCAGCCCCCTGCCGCCGAACATCACGCTCGACCCGATCATGGCGTGACCGCCCCGCTTCAATTTCAAGGAACCCGCCGAAGCGACGCCCGAGGTCGCCGAGGCCCTGATCCCATGACGAACCCGACAGCGACCCCGAACGAACGCCCTCTCGCCTACCGCGCTGCACCCCACTGGGCGGCGGTGCTGGCCGGCGTCCTGACGCTCCCTCTGCTCTATGTGGGCGGCTCCGTGACGACGTACCGCGTCGGCATGGCCGTCCCCGATTGGCCGAGGACGTTCGGCGAGAACATGTTCACGTACAACTTCTGGGACGCCCCGTTCGGAGTCCAGCTCGAACACTCGCACCGGCTGTATGGGTCGGCGGTCGGAGTGGCGACGATCGCGCTCTGCGTGGCGTTCTTCGCCTTCGACAAGCGCAAGTGGGCGAAGAGTCTGGCGGTCGCCGCGCTGGCGATCGTGATCATCCAGGGCTTGCTGGGCGGGTATCGGGTCCGGTTGAACTCGACGATGGTGGCCGCCCTGCACGGCTGCCTCGCCCAGGTCTTCTTCGCCCTGACCGTCGCTCTGGCGACCTTCACCGGCCGCGACTGGCTCAGCGACGCTAAACCGACTCCCGATGCGAAGGGCGTACGCGGCCTGGCCGTGGTCACGCTCCTCCTCGTCGCCGCTCAGATCGGCCTCGGAGCGGTGCTCCGCCATTTCAGTGGCCGGCATGCGGCGTACACCCACGCGGTTCTCGGCGTGGCGATCCTCGGCGTCGCGGCGCACC
The DNA here is from genome assembly GCF_011065895.1 of Paludisphaera rhizosphaerae. Classification (NCBI taxonomy): domain Bacteria; kingdom Pseudomonadati; phylum Planctomycetota; class Planctomycetia; order Isosphaerales; family Isosphaeraceae; genus Paludisphaera; species Paludisphaera rhizosphaerae. The sequence continues at coordinate 571,203 of NZ_JAALCR010000001.1, forward strand.
TGTTCGTGAAGGCCAAGCGGCACGATCCGCCCAAGCCATCGCTACGGTCAGCGGCCCGTTGGGTGGAGGTCCTCGCCGGACTCCAGATCCTGCTGGGCGTCGTCGCCTTCGTCATGCTCTGGCCGTTCGACGGCATGCCCCGACCCGTGACCACCGCTCAGGCGGCGTTCCGCACCCTCCACCAGACGAACGGCGCCGTGCTACTGGCTGCCTCGGTGGTGGCGACGCTGCGGGCGTTCCGCCACTTCGGACCTGCGGCGAAGCCCGGTTCGATCACTTCTCCGTCCACGTCCCCGACCGACCTGGAGGCCGTCGCTTGAATAACGCCGCCGCCACGATGGGCGACAGCGCCCTCGCCGCCGCACCGCCCTCCGACGTCGCCGCTCTGGACGAGATCGGCGGCCGGATGTCGGCTTTCCTGACGCTGACCAAGCCGCGGATTGTGATCATGGAGCTGATCACCGTCGGCGTGGGCTTCCTGCTGGGAGCCCGCGGCAGCGCCCACCCGGCGACGTTCCTCGCAACGCTGCTAGGGGCCGGACTGGTCGCCGGCGGCGCCGGCGCGCTGAACATGGTGCTGGAACGGGAACGCGACGCACAAATGCGGCGGACCAAGCGCCGGCCGCTGCCCAGCGGTCGGCTGGAGCCGATCGAGGCGGCCGCCTTCGGCTCGCTGCTGGCGATCTCCGGAACGCTCCTGCTGTTGTTCGGGGCCGGAGCGACGGCCGCCGCGGTGGCCTTCGCGACGCTCGTCCTCTACGTCTGGGTCTACACCCCGCTCAAGACGCGGACGACGCTCAACACGGCCGTCGGCGCGATCCCCGGCGCTCTGCCGCCGGTCATCGGCTGGTCGGCCGCGACGGGGACGCTGGGCATCGAGGCCTGGACGCTCTTCCTGATCGTCTTTCTCTGGCAGTTCCCGCACTTCCTGGCCATCGCCTGGATCGCCCGCGAGGACTACGACCGAGGCGGCATGAAGATGCTCCCGTGCGTCGACCCCGAAGGCTTCATGACGGGTCGCCAGGCGACGCTGCACGCCCTGGCCCTGATCCCGGCCGGCCTCCTGCCGACGGTGATCGGACTGGCCGGCGCGGTCTACTTCGTCGGGGCCCTGGCTCTGGGCCTGTTCTACCTGGCGGCCTCCGCCCGGTTCTGGGCCGATGTCAACGACGCCACCGCCCGGAAACTGCTGCGGGCGTCGCTTCTGTACCTGCCGGCGGTGCTCCTGCTGCTGGTGCTCAACCCCCTGCCCGCCTGACGCGGCCCGAGGTCCCCACGATGCACCCCGCGGACGCCCCGACCCACCCGGACGCCCACGCACACCACCGGGAACACCACCCCGCCCCCGACGCCGTCCCCGCGCCGGTGTTGCCGGGGAAGGTCGCCATCTGGCTGTTCCTGGCCACTGAGATCATGTTCTTCACGGGCCTGCTCGGCTCGTACATCGTCTGCCGAGGGGGCAGCCCCGCCACGGCCTACAGCAATCTCTTCCCCCCCGCGACCCAACTCGACCGCCTTCGCGACTCGCGCGGCGTGCTCATCGAGGGGGGAATCGAGAAGGGTCATGACGCGGCGGCTCAGGCGATCGCCGAGGCGACTGGCAAGAAGCCGGACGAGATCGAGACGATCCTCAAAGCCGAGCCGAGCGTGGTCAATGGGCTGACCGAAAAGCAGGCGAACGACCTGGCCTCCGCGTTGAAGGGACACGGACTCGAAGCCGAGACGATCACACTCAAGCCGTCGAGCTGGCCCAAGCCCTACGACTCCCTCACGAACCCCCTGAGCATCGACCTGACGACGGTCAACACGTTCATCCTGATCTGCTCGTCGGCGACGATGGTCCTGGCCGTTTCGGCGATCCAGAGCGGCAAGAAGGCCCGCTGCTCGCTCTTCTTGCTGGCCACGGTCCTGCTTGGGAGCGTCTTTCTAGGCGTCCAGGTCTACGAGTATCACGAGTTGCTGGAGGGTCGGATCTATCCGCCGGGGATCAGCCCGACGGGGCACTTTCGACCGGGCGTCAGCCTCTTCGCCTCGTGCTTCTTCACCGTGACCGGATTCCACGGCCTGCACGTCGCGGCGGGGATCATCACGCTGGCCCTGGTCTTCCTGGCCTCGCTCTTCGGGAAGTTCTCGGCGAAGAACTTCGCGGCCGTCGAGTACGCCGGGCTCTACTGGCACTTCGTGGACCTGGTCTGGATCCTCCTGTTCACGATCGTTTACCTCATCTGAGCCGGGAGGCGCCGAGATGTCCGAGCACGAGATCGTCACGCCCCCCGTGGCACCGCCGACCGCAGCCCAGGTGAAGGCCGCCGCCGAATCCGAGGCGCACGCACCCTACATGAAGGTCCTGTTCGGGCTGCTCGTCCTGACGATCGCCGAATACGGTTTCGCTCGATTCTTTCGCGACAACCCCGGCCCGCTGGTCTTCGGGCTCGTCCTGCTGGCCGCGACGAAGGCCGCGCTTGTGGCCTGGTATTTCATGCACCTGAAGTTCGAGCGGTTCTGGGTGTTTCTGGTGATCGCCCCGGCCTGCCTGCTTGCCTTCATCCTGACGATTTTGCTGTTCCCGGATTTCGTCATGCGGCAAGAACCCGTCGAAGAGCCTGCAGCGACGACGGCGCCCACCGCGCCGGCCTCAGCCGCAGCGGCTTCGCGCAACCCGCTTGTCAAACTGGTTTAACGTCCCTCCTGCTCTTTTCCTTCCCTTGACGACCCCGACGCGCCCCGGGCCCTCCCCGCCGACGCCCCGGGTCAGGTGGCGCACCATGGTTTCGGGTTATCGTCTCGGGTCCACGATCGTCGCGTTGACGATCGTCCTTTCCGCCGGTCTCACACTGGCCGGTCTGATCCTCGCCGGGAAGCCGCAGCAGACCAGGCCGCAGGATCTCAACCTGCCGATCGGGTCGTTCTCGCTCGTCGAGCGTTCGGGTCAGCCCGTCACCGACGCCACCCTGGCCGACCGCCCCTGGATCGCCTCGTTCATTTTCACGCGCTGCAAGCTCTCGTGCCCCCGAATCACGAGCATCATGAAGAGCCTCCAAGAGCGTCTCTCCGATGCCGACGTCCGACTTGTGAGCGTTTCCGTCGACCCGGATCACGACACTCCCGAGGTACTCAGCAACTACGCCCAGTCGTTCGAGGCCGACCCCTCCCGCTGGTTGTTCCTGACCGGTCCCCAGGACGCGGTCATGTCGCTGATCCACGAGAAGTTCCTGCTCCCAGCGATGGTGAACCCTGCCCCGTCGCCCGACGGCGGCGACGAGGCCGTCATCCACAGCGACCGCCTGGCGCTCGTCGACGGCAACAAACTGATCGGCCTGTTCGACACCCATGATCCGAAGGAGCTTGAGGCCCTGGAGGCCAAGGCCCGACTCCTGGCCACCCCCCGCTGGGTGCGAATCCTCCCCGCCGTCAACGCGACCCTCAACGGCCTCTGCACCATCCTGCTGCTGGCCGGCTGGCTGGCCATCGTTCGCCAGACGCCCGGGGCGGCTCTGATCCCCGTTGAAGGTGAAGCCGAAGCCGCGCCGGGGGTGATCGCCAGACTCACCACCCTGCTCCGCAACCCGGCCGCCCGCGGCCACCTGCTGGCGATGGGGATGGCCGTCCTGACGTCAGCCGTCTTCCTGAGTTGCTATCTGGTCTATCACTACTTCGCGGGCAGCAAGAGATTCCCGGGCGGCGGCTCTCTGAAGTGGCTCTACCTGACGATCCTCACCTCGCACACCCTGCTGGCGACGCTGTTCGTCGTCCCCCTCGTGGCCGTCACCCTCACCCGGGCCCTCCGCGGCGACTTCATGGGCCATCTCCGAGCCGCCCGAGTCGCTTTTCCTATCTGGCTTTACGTCTCGGTCACGGGCGTCGTGATCTACCTGATGCTCTACCAGATGCCGATTCCCGCCCCGTCTCAGTGAATCGCCAAAGCCCACGCACACACGAGATGCTGGTTGACGCCGCGATTGCACAACTGGGATAATCAGAGCCTTGTCAGAGGGTCTGAAGATCACAGTCCGATCGGTTGTGCGTACAAGGTGACGGACGTCACGCCGTTCGCACGACGTTTTTCGGAGACGGACAGGACGAGAACGATCTTTTTGTCGCCGGTTTCGTAAGGGAGTCCTAAGAGACCGCGCCGGCCTGCGTCAAAAGGAGCAGCCGGACGTATCGTCGAACACTTTGCGTCGCCCCCCTGCTGCATCATCCGTGTGGATCTCTCCATGCCATTCTGGAAGGGCGGTCGAAGATCGGGACGCGCCGCCCGGCGGTCGGGACGACCGCGGCTGGAGGCCTGCGAACGGCGGGTCTTGCTTTCCACGTTCACCGTGTCGAGCACGGCTGACGACGGGCCGGGGTCGTTGCGGCAGGCGATCATCCAGGCGAACGCGGACGTTGGACAGGCCCCGAGCCTGATCCAGTTCGCCATCCCGGCGAGCGGCTTTCAGACGATCAAGCTCCTCTCGCCGCTTGAGGCGATCACACGCCCCGTGCAGCTGGACGCCCGGTCGCAACCGGGGTACATCAGCTCGCCGCTGATCCAGGTTGATGGATCAAGCTCGAAATCGTCGTCGTCCCTCTGGAACGGGATTGTGCTCTCGGGGGGGAACAGCATCGTCGCCGGCCTGGCGGTGACGGGATTCACCGGCAGTGGGATCCTGATAACCGGGCCAGGCGGGGACTACGTCGAGTCCAACTACATTGGCCTGACGCCTGGAGCGACCATAGCCTCGCCCAACGGCGTGGGCATCCAGATTCTCGGCTCGGCGAACAACACGATCGGGGGCCAGGGGAGCCTGGGGAACGTCGTCTCCGGCAATTCGGGGGTCGGCGTCCTGGCGTCCGTGATCCAGGCCGGCGATTCGACGGGGAACCTGATCACCGGCAATCGGATCGGAACCGACGGCGCGGGGATCGTCAAAGTCCCCAACGGGCAGGACGGTGTGCGGTTCTCGGGGATCGGTTCGGGTCAGATTTCCGACAACCTCGTCTCGGGCAATGCGGGGAGCGGCATCGCCCTGCTCAACAACTCGACGGCGAACCTGCTCATCGGCAACGTCGTGGGCCTGACGGCCGATGGGCGTTCGATCCTCGGGAATTCGAGCCACGGCGTGCTTGTGGACGCCTCGCCGTCCAACATCATCGGCGGCTCTGACCAGGATCAGGCGAACCAGATCTCCGGCAACGGCGGCTGCGGCATCCTGGCTCGGGCGGGTTCCTCGGGGCTGATCGTTCAGGGGAACCAGATCGGCACCGACGCTTCGTCGACGCTGGCGCTGGGAAACCTGAGCGCCGGAGTCGCCGTGGCGACCAGCGACGTCCAGATTGGTGGGACGGCCAGCGGCGGCAACACGATCGCATACAACGGCAGCGGGGTGACGGGCGCGGGGGTCCAGCTCATCGGGTCGGTGCGCAAGGTGACGATCCTCTCGAATCGGATCTACGGCAACGCCGGGCTGGGGATCGATTTCGGGAACGGCCCCACGCCCAACCATCCCCCCGGCCTGTCTGCCGGCCCCAACGACTGGATCAACTACCCGACCTTGACCACGGCCTTCACCGACGGCGTCCTGACAACCGCGAAAGGGACGCTGCTGGGTCTGCCGATGAGCGGATACACGATCCAGTTCTTCTGGACGTCGAAGCCCGACCGCACGGGTTTTGGCCAGGGAGAGCGGCTGCTGGGCGAAGCCTCGGCGTCGACCAACCAGAGCGGACTGGCGACGTTCGCGATACCGATCAACCAGGCGCCCGACGGCGGCTTCATCACGGCCACAGCGACCGATCAGGCTGGAAATACATCGGAATTCGCGCAGACGGTCCTCCTCAGTCCGACGACCGACCTCCACGTCGACCTGGCGGCCACCCCCGCGCTCGCGCCTCAGGGGACGGCCGTGACCTACATCGCGACGGTCACCAATCGCGGCTACTTCACGGCCGATTCCGTCTCGCTGGCGATGCAGCTCCCCGGAAAGGCGACCGTCGTCTCAACCTCGGCGACGCAGGGCATCGTCGTGATGGGCTCAGGCGGGCAAGCTTTGGTCTCGATCGCCGCGCTCCAGCCAGGGGCCTCGATCGTCCTGACCGTGATCGTCCAGCCTCTGGCCTCCTTCTCGGGCTCGTTGACCGCCTCCGCGACGGCGACGATGGCCGAAACCGACTCGCACCCCGGCGACGAGTCCGCCACCGCCACGGCGAACCTCACGGCAGTCGTCGACGTTTCGCTCTCCCTGACCAGCGGGCCCGCCAGCGCTTACAACGGCGATCTGCTGACCTACGTATTCACCGCCTCGAACGCCGGTCCGGGAACCGCCACGAACATCGTGATGACGCTCCCGTTCGGATCAGGCGTCTCGTACGTCAGCGCGAAGGCAAGCCAGGGGAGCGGCTCGCTCAACGGCGGACGGCTCGTGGTGAATCTGGGCTCTCTCGGCCCGGGGGCGTCGGCGACCGTGACCGTCCAACTCCTCGCCGCCGCGGTCGGGCTTTACTCCACGACGGCGACGATCGCGACGGACGACTATGATACCGACGCCTCCGACGACTCGGCGGCCGTTCGAACGACGCTCCTCGGCCGTTCCGACCTGAGCCTGGCGATGCAGGCGCCGACCGTCGCGCCGCTCGGACAGGACCTCTATTACTCGATCGTTATCACGAACAACGGTCCGGATACGGCGACGAACGTCGTCGTCCTCGATCAGATCCCGGCACTCTCCGCGTTGGTCTCCGCCGCGTTCGACGGCGGGGCGACGACGTTCGCGAATGGGATCGTGACGGCGACCCTGGCCACCCTCGGTTCCGGCGCGTCCGCGGTGCTGCGGATCATCGTCAAACCCACCGGCGCCGTGGAGGCGGTCCTGACAAACGCGGCCCGGGTTTCGGGCGACGAACAGGACGCGAATCCGGCCGACAACGTCGCCTGGCGTCAAACGACGCTCCGCGCGGCGTCGAACCTCGGTGTCACAATCGTCCCGACGACGCCGACGGTTCTCCAGGGGACCCCGGCGACCTTCCGCGTCCACGTGACGAACCTGGGCCCCGCGGATGAGCCCTCAGCCGTTGTGACGATTCCCCTGCCCGACTCGACGCTCGTCAATTCGGCCCTCGCATCCCAGGGGGGCCGGGCGACCGTCACGAACCGCGTGCTGACTATCCCGCTGGGCGCGATCGTTGCCGGGGGCTCGGCCGACGCAATCGTCGTGATGACGCCCTCCGCCGACTTCGGAGGCCAGCTCGTCGTGACGGCGGGCGTCGCCGGCGGGAATCTCGATCTCGACCCGTCCGACGACCAGGCGACAGCCACTTTCACCGTCCAGGCCGCGGCCGACCTTGCCGTCTACGTTACCCCTCCGGCCGCAGCTTACGAGCGAGCGCCCTTCCAGTACACGCTGACCGTGGCCAACCGCACTCCCTCGGCGACGACCGGCGTGACCTTGACGGCCCCGCTGCCACCGGGCGTCGAGTTCGTCTCGGCCGTCGCCAGCCAGGGGGCGAAGCCGACGCTCGACGCCTCGGGTCGACTCACGGCGCTCCTGGGGAGCCTCGCTGGATCGTCGCGAGCCACGGTCGTCGTCACCGTTCGTCCCTCAGCTCCGGCTGGAACGGTCCTGGTTCTCTCGGGGACGCCCGCCAGCGCCCTCCCCGACCCCACGCCCGCCAACGACGTCGGCCGCTACGCCGTGACCGTGGCGCCGGCCGTCGACCTCATGATGACCCTCCGCCCGTTGCAGACTTCCGTGCAGGTCGGCGGCCAGGTCACCTGGGTCGCGCAGGTCTGGAACGCGAGCCTGACGACGGCGACCGGCGTCTCCCTCCAGATCCCCTACGCTGCCGGCGGCGCCTTCGTCGGCTCGGCGACGACCCAGGGGACGGTGTCGGCCTCGGGAGGCGTGATAACGGCCTCGGTCGGCACGCTGGCGCCGCGAGGCTACGCGACGATCGCCTTCGTCCTCCAGACCCAGTCCGTCGGCCCGGCCACGCTCACCGCCCTGATCGCCGCCGACCAGCACGTGAATTCGTCGGTCTCCATCAGCTCGGCCGACGCCTTGCAGGTTCTCGAGAGGCCCGGCGCTTTCCAGTTCGCCGCCTCGTCGTTCTTGGTCCCCGAGAACGCGGGCGTCGCCAACTTGACCGTCCAGCGCGTCGGTGGAGCGAGGGGAGCCGTATCGGTTTCCTACTGGACGACGACCGGCACCGCAGCGCCGGGGGTCAATTATCAGCCCGTCTCGGGCGTCCTCACGTTCCAGCCGGGTCAGACATCGGCCGTGATCGCCGTGCCGGTCCTTTCGTACGCCCACAATCGAGGCGATCTCACTGTCGGAGTGGCTCTCGGTGGTCCCACCGGGGGAGCGACCCTCGGCGCCACGTCGAACGCCTCGCTGACGATCCGAGATCTCGACCCCGACTTCACTCCCCCCACCGTCTCCAGCATCCGGCTTGAAGGAGACGCCGGGTCGATCGCCGATCTCGCGATCACCTTCAGCGAGCCTCTCAACGCCGCCACCGCGCGCAACGGCCTGGCGTATACGCTGTACGATCTGGGTTCCAACGGCGTCTTCGGCGACGGCGACGACACCCCGATCGCCTACCTCGCCCCCGGCTACGACCCCGCCACGAACACGGTCTACCTGAATCCTACGTCCCCATTGCCTGCGGGCCGGCAATACGCGGTCGTCGTCAAGGGAACGGGGGCGGCCCCCCTCCTCGATCTTGCGGGCAACCCGCTCGGCGGCGGCGTCGACTCGGTAGCCCTCTTCGCTCGGGGGACGTCGTTGAAGTACACTGACTCGAACGGCGACGCGGTTTCGCTGACGCTGAAGAAGGGCGGATTCATGGACCTCCTGCGCAAGCCGTCGGGCGATGCAAGCCTGCTGCTGGTTCAGGGGACCGTCCGGGGAGTCTCAACTCTCTCCGGAACCGTGACCAAGCCCCGAGGCCGCGGCGACGGCGTGACGACCATCGACTCCATTCAGGGCCTGGGCTCGTTCGGAGACGTCGTCGTCAGCCTGAAAAGCCCGCCCTTCATCACCAGCGGCCTGCCGATCGCCGCCTCGAAGGTCGCGCGGGCGTCCCTGGTCAACTCCAGATACCGGAGCCTCTCATGACGCCGAGAATCGCCGCCTGGACGCTCGCCGCCATGATCCTCCTCGCCGCTCGACCGGCCGCCGCCTGCCCCACGTGCAAGGAAGCCCTCTCCGCCCAGCCGACCGACGCCTCGCGACTGGCCGACGGCTTCAACAAGAGCATCCTGTTGATGCTGGCCGTCCCAATCGGCCTCGCCAGTATCGGCGGCTTCGCCGTCCACCGCGCCGTGAAGCGCGGCCTCTTGCCAGAGTTCTGAGCTACGCCCCGGAAGCCGCTCAGGAGGACCGCAGCCGCCCCGCCGGAGTGTTCGCGGCCAGATCGTCGATCATGTCGACGACCGCCTGTTCCACGGCCCGCCGCCAGTCGTCGAACCGGTCGCGATACGCCGCCTTGTTGTAGGCGAAGGTGATCCCACGCGAATTGTTCACCAGCGCGCCTTGTCCATTCGGGTCGAAGCCCGCGGCGATGTCCTCGGCCGTCCCTCCCTGCGTTCCATATCCCGGAACGAGGAACATCACCCCCGGCAGCTCCGCACGCAGCTCGGCGAGTTCCGCGGGATACGTCGCGCCGACGACGGCGCCCACGAGGTTGTACCCCTCGGTTCCTTGCTTCCCCTTGCCCCACTCCTTTAGCCGGTTGGCGACGTGGCGATAGACGGGCAAGCCATCGCAGACGAGGTCCTGGAACTCTCGCGCTGAAGCATTGCTGGTGCGAACCAGAACGATCACCCCCTTCCGCTCGCGAGAGGCGATCTTCACGAACGGGGCGACTCCGTCGCTGCCCAGGTAGGGGTTGATCGTCATCGCGTCCGCCTGCCATGAAGGCTCGAACGAACCGCCGACAGGCTCCTTGCCGAGGTACGCGCGGGCGTAGGCCTCAGCCGTCGAACCGATATCGTTCCGCTTGCCGTCAAAGATCACCAGCAGTTCCCGGCTTCGAGCGTACTCGATCGTCGCATGCAGCGCCGCGAGCCCCTCCGGGCCGTACGCCTCATAGAAAGCCGACTGGAACTTCACCAGCGGCGCGAGCGGGGCGACCACATCGACGATCTCGCGTCCGAAAGCCTCCAGCGCCTGGGCTACCCCCATCCGAGTCTCAGGGAATTGTTCCAAGAATCCGGGCGGCAATTCCTCCGGCCGAGGGTCGATCCCTACCACCACGGGATTCCCCTTACGACGCACTGCCTGCACCACGCGATCCGCGAATTCCACGCGCCACCCCTCTCCACGATTGACAGATTCTTCTGACACCCTACAATAAAACCCGTCGACGCGAAATACGCCGCGGGCAACCAAGGCTGCCTTTTGTATGCGACAATCGGGCCGTAGCGCAGCTTGGCTAGCGCGCTAGCTTGGGGTGCTAGAGGTCAGGGGTTCAAATCCCCTCGGCCCGATTTTCTCGAAAAGATGAAGCCCGTGCGAGACTTGCGATGAGCAGTCTTGCACGGGCTTCGTTCATTTCCCCGTCCTACCGCGAATGGTCAGGTCCGGATCAACTCCACAACCTTCGCCCCCTCCAGTCTCAGGAGGAACGCCTTGGCTTCCAGGCCGCCTGCAAATCCGGTGAGCCGGCCCGACGCGCCGACGACTCGGTGGCAGGGGGCGATGATGGAGATCGGGTTCCTGCCATTGGCGGCGCCAACAGCCCGCATCGCTTTGGGCTCGCCCACGGCCGCAGCGATCGCTCCATAACTCCTGGTCTCGCCGTAGGGGATCTCCAGGAGCGCCTCCCATACCTTCTTCTGAAACGGGGTCCCCTTGAAGTCGAGCTCGATGGAGAAGGTCCTCCGATTCCCCTCGAAGTATTCCTCCAACTGCCGCTCCGCCTTGCCCAGAACAGGATCATGGTCGTCGCGCGTGGCGGTTCCCAGTCGAACGCGGCGAGGATTGTCGTTCTCCCCCAGGACGGCCGCCAATCCCGCCCCGCTGGCAACGAGCTTGAGCGTGCCGACCGGTGACCGCATCGTCTTGTAGACATAGCTCATTCCGAAGTCTCCTTGATCGAGACGCATTGCTTCATCACAGAGGCACGCCAGAGGTGCATCGCCGCATAGGCCCGCCAGGGCCTCCATGCCTCGGCTGTTTCGAGCAGTTCGTCAGGGGAGCAGCCCCCAAGGGCCTTTCGCAGTCCGAGATCGCCGTGAGGAAAGGCGTCGGGCCAACGGAAGCAACGCATCGCGATGTAATTCGCCGTCCATGAACCGACTCCCGGGATTGACTTCAACTGCTCGATCGAGGCCGAAGGATCAGGCCCAGGGCTCAGTGACACGTCCCCGTCGCAAACGGCCTTGGCCAGCGACAACAAGCACGCCGCTCGCGATCCAACCAGGCCGATCCCCGTCACGTCGTCGAGCTCTGCCTTAGCGATGCGCTCTGGCGTAGGAGTCAGACGTGTGAGTTCGGGAAAAGGGGTTTCGATCGCCTCGCCGAAACGCTCGGCGTACCGGCCAGCGAGCGTCGTGGCGGCTCTGACAGACACCTGCTGACCCAGCACAGCGCGGACGCCCAGTTCAAAGCCGTCGAACGCCCCCGGCACTCGCAGACCGGAATGTCTCCGGACCGACTCACCCAGGATCGGATCCCTGCCCAGGTGGTCGGCGATGACGTCGGGCCGGGCGTCGAGATCGAAGAGACCGCGGAGCCTTGCGAGAATCTGTGGCAAAACGCTCGCCAGCGTCATCGGAGTCTCGACGACGAGGGCGTGGCTATTCGAGCCTGGGGTCACCTTCAGCCAGCCTTTTCGACCACCCATGTCAATGGTTCTGAGATAGGCTTGACCCAGGACCGCTTCGACCCCTGCCACGGCGCGTGGAGCAAGGAAGCCGAGCATTTCGTCCCACTCGAAGGGCGGACGATACGACAGCGACAGGCAAATCGATTCCCCGGATACCGGTGGTCCTGACGACTTCCGAAGCTCGCTGGGCGTCAGTCGGTAGCGCTCTCGGAATAACGCGTTGAATCGCCGAATGCTGGCGAAGCCGCTCGCGAAAACGATGGACGTGATCGGCAGCCGCGTTTCTGTGAGCAACTGCTTGGCCAGCAGGAGCCTTTGGGTCTGGGCTAGTTCAACCGGTGAAACGCCCAAGGTCCGGTCGAGGATCCGCCGAAGGTGCCGAGCGCCCACGCCCAATTCCTCGGCCAACATCTCGACCGTCCTCGCCGCATCGCCGATGGTCTCTCCGATCCGCGAGGCGGCCATCCTCGCCGTCCTGTCGACGGCATCGACGGACGCGGCACCCGGAGCCAGTTCCGGACGGCATCGCAAACATGGCCGGAACCTTTCCCGCTCCGCGGCCGCCGCGCTCGGAAAGAATCGGCATCGATCACGCGTCGGCGTTCGAGCCGGGCAGATCGGCCGACAGTAGATCCCCGTCGAGGTAACCCCGACGAAAAGCATCCCGTCGAAACGTCGGTCGCGGGATGAGATGGCTCGATAACAGGCTTCAGGGTCGAGGATCATGGCCCAATCATAACGGCGTCCCCGAGCGAGGACTGGCCGTTTTCGGACCCCAAAGCGATCTGCCCTAAATTCGAGGCCGGCCCATATTGCATCAATATCAAAAGCTCGCGACA